>NZ_JBIKIL010000077.1:0-17743 GCF_044361645.1 Limnohabitans sp.
TAAAGCGTGCCGTCTGGCCCGATCAAGCGCGCCTCGGCGGTGGCCAGCTGGCGGCCGCAGTGCAGCACTTTGGCCATGGCCCGCACGCGCTGCACTTTGGGCGTGATGGCTTTGACCAGTTTCACGTTCAAGTCGGCCGTGGTGTAGCCCCGGCCTGGCGGCATCAGGGTGTGCACCGCGCAGCCCAGGGCCGAGTCGAGCAAGCTGGCAAACCAGCCGCCGTGCACGGTGCCCAGTGGGTTCAGGTGCTGCAAGCTGGGCGTGCCCTGAAAGGTGGCCGTGCCCGGGCCAACTTCGATCAGCATGAAGTTCAGCGTTTTGGCCATGTGCGCATAAGGCAGTTCGCCATTCAGCAGGCCTTGCATGACTTGCAGGCCGGTCATGCCGGCCACTTGGTCGGGCCTGGCGACACCGGGGCCGACCCCGGCCTCCAGGCGCGCGTGCACGCAGAGCTCCTGGGCTAGCCAGGTCTCCAGATCGTGATGGTCGGTCTCGGTCGAGGTCTTCATCAATGCCATTTTTCGCAAGATTTTTTCAAACGGGCACGGTGTAGTTGAGCGCCATGCGCCCGCCATCCACGGTGACGATCTCGCCCGTGATGTAGCTGGCCGCATCGCTGGCCAAAAAGGCCACCACCTTGGCCACTTCATCGGGTTCGCCCAAGCGCTTCATGGGGGTGCGCATCATGATTTTCTGCTCGGCCGCTTCGCTGGTCAGCACCGCTTGCCGGGCCAATTCGGTGGCAATGGTGCCGGGGGCCACCGCATTCACGCGGATGCCAAAGTCGGCCAGTGCCAAAGCCATGGCGCGGGTGAGCTGGTTGATGCCGCCTTTGCTCACGTTGTAGCTGGCGATGTTCGGAATGGCCAGCACCGCGTTGACCGAGCTCATGTTGACAATCGCGCCGCCCCCGGTGCTTTTCATGGCGCGGGCTGCGGCCTGGCCCATCAAAAAAGAGCCCTTGATGTTGACATTGATGACCGCATCGAAGTCTTCTTCGGTCACGTCCAGAAAGTCGGCCGCCTTGAAAATGCCCGCGTTGTTGACCAGCACGTCCACGCGGCCAAAGGCCTGCAGCACATGGTCGACCAGGGCGTGCACATCGGCTTTGCGTGAGACGTCGCAGGCCACAAAGCCAGCACTGTGGCCTTGGCTGCGCAACTCGGCGGCCACGGCAGCGCCGCGTTCGCTGTTCACGTCGGACAAGACCACATGGGCCGCTTCGGCGGCAAAGCGGCGGGCGCAGGCCTCGCCGATGCCGTTGGCCGCACCGGTGACGATGACCACGCGGCCTTGCAAGCCAAATGACAGGGTGTTGGTCACTGAGGGAGGTGAAGTCATGGTCCGGTCTCCGGTGGGTTTTGAACGCTTGAACGATGCTGCCACAGCGACCCCCATCAGCCTGTCGCCAGAAGGCAGGCCGGTACAGCGACAATGGCAGCATCGCCCGATTCCGCATTGTCTAAGAATTTAACCATGACCACGACCGCCCCTGCCCCTGCAAACCCGAACACAACGGCCTTGTGCGAACCCTGCGCTGGCATTCAGCGCCACTGGCGTAAAGCCCCTGGCCACGCCGAACTGGTGCAAGGCACCCACCAGCGCGAAGACCGGGGCAACGGCCAGGCCAGCTTCACCCGCTACCGCTGCGACCGCTGCGGCGCGGCCTGGGAATACGAAAACAACAAGGCCAAGCAGCACGCCGGTTGGGCCTTGCTTGAGCACTGAAGCCGTGGCATGAAAGCACCCCCCCGACTGCAAAATTTGCTTGAAGAGGGCCTGATCGACACCGTGGTGCGTCAGCTCATGAGTGGCAAAGAGGCCATGGTCTTTGTGGTGCGCTGCGGCGACGAGACCCGCTGCGCCAAGATCTACAAAGAGGCCACCCACCGCAGCTTTAGGCAGGCGGTGGATTACACCGAAAACCGCAAGGTCAAAAACTCGCGCTCGGCCCGCGCCATGGCCAAGGGCAGCAAGTTTGGCCGCCAGGAACAAGAAGCCGCCTGGCAAAGCGCTGAGGTGGATGCGCTCTACCGCCTGGCCGCTGCTGGCGTGCGCGTGCCCCGGCCCTTCAACTTTTTTGACGGCGTGCTGCTCATGGAGCTGGTCACCGACGCGCAGGGCGACGCCGCGCCGCGCCTGAACGATGTGGCCTTCACCCCCGCGCAAGCATTGCAACACCACGCCACCTTGATCGGCGAAGTGGTGCGCATGCTGTGCGCGGGCGTGGTGCATGGCGACTTGTCGGAGTTCAATATTTTGTTGGCGCACATCCCCGGCGAGGGCGACTTGCCCGGGGTGGACGAGCCGGTCATCATCGACTTGCCGCAGGCTGTGGACGCAGCAGGCAACAACCACGCCCAGCGCATGCTGCTGCGCGATGTGGGCAATCTGCGCGATTTTTTTGGGCAATTTGCGCCCGCGCTGCTCAAGTCCGACTTCGGCCCCGAAATCTGGAGCCTGTACCAAGCCGGCTTGCTGAGCAACGAGACCGCGCTCACCGGCCTTTTTGAGCGCTCGACGGCCGATGTGGACATGGCAGCCGTGCTGCGCGAGATCGACGATGCGCGGGACGAAGAAGCGGCGCGGCGATTGCGCATGGCCACGCCTGCGGTCTGAGCGCTTATTTTTGAAATGCCCATGAGCCTGGCCTTGCCAGTTCAAGCCTGTGCGCCCCATGCCGTCTCGCGCCTGCGCACCGAGCGCCTGGCGCGCAGCGCCAAGCCTTTCATGGCCCGTGGCGGCATCAAGGGCGAGCGCTGCCCGGGCTGCCGCTTGGTGCCCAGCCACTGCATCTGCGCACTGCGCCCTGAGGTGGCCACGCCAGTGGGCATGTGTTTGCTCATGGCCGACATCGAACCCCTCAAGCCCAGCAACACCGGCTGGTTGATCGCCGATGTGGTGCCAGACACCTTTGCCTTTGGCTGGGCCCGCACCGAGGTGGACCCGGCCTTGCTGGCGCTGCTGGCCGATCCGCAGTGGCAGCCGTGTGTGGTGTTTCCGGGCGAATTTGTGGCGCCCGAGCGGGTGGTGCATGCGCAGCCCAGCCTGTCAAACAACTGGCCCACTGGCCAGCGCCCGCTGTTCATTTTGCTCGACGCCACCTGGCCCGAAGCGCGCAAGATGTTCCGCAAAAGCCCTTACCTGAACCACTTGCCGGTGCTCAGCCTGAAGCCCGAGCAGGTCTCGCGTTACCAGTTGCGCCGATCCAGGCGAGGTGATCACTTGTGCACCAGCGAGGTGGCCTCGCTGTGTCTGGAATTGGCGGGCCAAGCGCATGCGGCCGACACCCTGCAGGCCTATCTGGACGTCTACACCCACCACTACCTGCAGGCCAAACACCAGCTGCCGCCCGATCTGCAAGGGCCAGCGCACGCACGCTGGCAGGCGTTGAAGGGGTCTTGAAAAAGTCTTGACGCGGCCAGGCCGTCCGGTATCCGCTACGATGAGGGCTCAACAATTTTGCCCGGCAACGGGTCTATGAGGAGAGCGCAATGTTCAGTCATGTGATGCTGGGTGTGAATGACCTGGAAGTTTCCAAAAAGTTTTACGATGCTGTGTTGGGCAGCTTGGGCTATGGCCCGGGCGTGGCCAACAACAAGCGCTATTTCTACCGCAGCCCCACGGGCACTTTTGCCATCACCACGCCCATCAACGGCGAGCCCGCGAGCCACGGCAACGGCAGCACGATTGGTTTCGCGGTCAAATCTGCGGAGCAGGGTGATGCCTTCCACGCCGCCGGTGTGGCCAACGGCGGCACCACCTGCGAAGACCCACCTGGCTTTCGCGAAACCCCCATGGGCAAGCTTTATTTGGCCTACCTGCGCGACCCGGACGGCAACAAAATCTGTGCCTTGCACCGCCCAGCTTGATCGTTTGGTTTTTTGAAAAGGAGCGGATGTGCCCCATGTCGCCAACCCACACGCTGTGAGCCTCTCACGCACCGTCGAGCGCTTGGTCACTGGCCAGGCCACCTCGGACGGTGCGGGCGTCAAGCTCAGCCGCATCCTCACGCAAGACCTGCAGCACCGGCTTGACCCGTTTTTGATGCTGGACGCTTTTGGCAGTGACAAGCCCGACGACTACATCGCCGGGTTTCCGGACCACCCGCACCGGGGCTTTGAAACCGTGACCTACATGATTGCCGGGCGCATGCTGCACCGCGACAGCGCGGGCAACGAAGGCCTGCTGCAAAACGGCGGCGTGCAATGGATGACCGCAGGCCAGGGCGTGATCCATTCCGAAATCCCGCAGCAAGCCGATGGGGTGATGGAGGGCTTTCAACTCTGGCTGAACCTGCACAGCAGCGAGAAGATGAACGCGCCGTGGTACCGCGATTTTCAAAACGCGCAACTGCCGCAGTTTCAGACGCCCGAAGGCGTGGCCGTCACGGTGATCGCAGGCAGCAGCCACGGCGTGCAGGGCGCGGTGAGCCGCGAGATCACGCAGCCTGTCTATCTGGATGTGCACATGCCGCTGGGTGCACGTTTTGAGCAAACATTGCCTGCAGGCCACAACGCCTTTGTCTATGTGTACCGGGGTGAGGTGCGCATAGGGGGCCGCGCGGTGCCGCTGCAACGCATGGCGATTTTGGCCAACACGGCGCAGGCCGATGGTGTGGTGATCGAGGCCAGTGCAGACGCCCAAGTCATCTTGGTGGCGGGTCAGCCTTTGAGAGAGCCCATCGTGCAATACGGCCCCTTTGTGATGAACACCAAAGAAGAAATCGTCCAAGCCTTGGCGGATTTCAGGGAAGGGCGCTTGGGCGAGCGGGCTTGATGCCTTCAGCCCCTGAAAGCGTTGACAAAGTTTTGCGCGGTCAAATGCACTTGCTCGGCACTGCGCCCCGGCGCGTACAAGGCCGAACCCAGGCCAAAGCCTGTGGCCCCGGCCGCCAGGTAAGCGGCCATGTTGTCGGGCGTGATGCCGCCCACCGGCATCAAGGCGGCTGTGGTCGGCAGCACGGCCCGCAGCGCTTTGACTGTGGCGGGCGAGAGCATCTCGGCCGGGAACAGTTTCAGGCCGTGCGCACCTGCATCGAGGGCGGCAAAAGCTTCGCTGGGGGTGGCCACGCCGGGCAACACCACCATGCCCAAGGCCAGTGCTTGCGCCACAACGGCCGGGTTGAAATTGGGCGAGACGATCAGGCGGCCTCCGGCGGCGTGCACCTCCTTGACCTGTTGCACCCTGAGCACCGTGCCTGCGCCGATCAAGGTGCTGGGCAAAAGCCGGGTGAGCGTGGCAATGCTGTGCAAGGGCTCGGGCGAGTTGAGAGGCACCTCGATGATGGCAAAGCCGCTGCTGACCAGCGCTTGGCCGATGGCCGGTGCTTCAGCGGGCGTGAGGCCGCGCAAGATGGCGATCAAGGGCAATTGGGCCATGGCCTGCGCCAGGATCGAGGCGGGGTTTGAGGGCTGTGTCATGGTTGGATCTTGGTGAATGTTTCAAGGCGTGTGCCACGCCCATCGCCCACGGCGTGGGCCCCCAGGAGCCATCGCGCTGTGTTGCCGCTCCTGGCTCGAAGCTGGGTAGGAGCGGTCTTTGACCGCGAAAGTGCCCCAGCAAACCCATCGCGGCCGCAAGCCGCTCCAAAAGAAGTTGGGCGGATTTGCTGCAGCAGTGGCGTCCACGCCGCGATCGCGCACTGGCTTGTCAGCATGACGATGCCAGGGCGAAGTGGCCTGCCCAAGTGGCTTCGGCCCCCAGACTTTGGCAGGGGATGCGCAGGTGTTGCAAGGCCAAGGTGTAGCGCAGCGTCAGGGCTTGGCTGCCGATCACCATGACAGGGCCTGCGCTGTGCTGGGTATGGGCATGGGTCTGAGCACGCAGCTCTTCACCGATCAGCAGGCCCGATAAATAACTGGGCAATTGGGCCGCGCTCAGGCGTTCAAACAAGCCCAGCGTGCGCACCGCAAACAGGTGGTGCAA
Source organism: Limnohabitans sp. (assembly GCF_044361645.1). Taxonomy (GTDB): domain Bacteria; phylum Pseudomonadota; class Gammaproteobacteria; order Burkholderiales; family Burkholderiaceae_C; genus Limnohabitans_A. The sequence continues at coordinate 5,929 of NZ_JBIKIL010000077.1, forward strand.
CACACTGCCCGCTTGCTGGCTTCGCGCAATGCCTTGCAAAAAAACGCTGTCGTCAAAAGCACTGCCGAGGTCCAGTGTCTTGCCCAAAATCGAGTGCTGGCTCAGCAGGGCAAACACCTCGCCGGTCATGAAGGTCTGGAAACGGGTGACGCGCCCGCCTTGCACCTGCACCCATTTGCTGTGTGTGCCGGGCAGCACCAAAAGGGCGCTGTCGCGGCCAGTCAGTTGCAGGGCACCAAAAATTTGCACTTCTTCGCCGCGCATCACGTCGGGGGTGTGCAGGGTGTCTGTGCCCCAACAGCTCAGGCCCGGCACCAAGGCGATGCGCCCGGGCTGCAGCCACAGCAGGTGCTGGCCCAGTTCGGCAAAGCCTGCGGGGCAGGGGCAGTAGGGCGCTTCTTGCCAGCCTTGGCGGCTGCCTGCCATGCCCGAGATCAGACACAGGGCGTCGGGGCTTTGCAGCCAGTCGCCAAACAGTTCGTGGAACACCGCTTCAAACTGACCGGGCGGCACGCTGAGGATGCCACGCGCCAATTCACGCGCTTCAAGCACCTGCCCGCTGGTGCCCAGCCGCGCGCCGCGCAGCGAGGAGGTGCCCCAGTCGATGGCGATCAAGGGTCTGCGCAGGTTCATGGGGGCGAACTTTCTGCATTCATGGGGGCTTGCAAGGCCATGGTCGCCTGCAGCAGGCTGAGCACTTCTTGGGGCCGAGGCAGCGGGGCCACTGCGCCAAAGCCCTGCACCGACAAGGCCGCCGCAGCGTTGGCATAAGCGGTGGCGGCCCAGAGGTCGTCACCTGCAGACAAACGCGCCAGCAAGTTGCCTGCAAAACAATCGCCCGCGCCCGTGGCATCCACCGCCGTGACCCCATGCCCGGGCAAGCGGCGCTGGTGCTGGCCGTCGCTGGCCAGTGCGCCGTCGGCGCCGAGTTTGAGCACCACCTGCGCCGCCCCTTGGGCGTGGCCCCAGGCGATGATGTCGCGCGCTTGTGTCAGGCCCGTGAGCGCGGTCATGTCTTCCAGGCTGGGCAAAAACAAATCGCACAGGCCCACGGCCTGCCGGATGCAGGCCTGTGCCCGGGCCAGTGGCCACAGCGACAAACGCAAATTGGAGTCCAGCGCGACACGGGTGCCGCTGCTGCGTGCATGCTGCATGGCCGCGAACGCTGTGTCGCAGGCCGAGGCGGAAATGGCCAACGAGATGCCCGACAGGTGCAACCACTGGCTTTGCGCCAGCGTGTCGCCCCAATGCGCCAGGTCTTGCGGCTGCATGCGGCTGGCAGCCGAGCCAGCGCGTGCGTAGCTGAAGTGGTGGCCCTGCGGATCGTGGCTGACAAAGTACATGCCGGTGGGCGCTTGGGCGTCGCGCAACACGGTGGCGGTGTGAACGTGCTCGCGCTGCCACAGGTCCATCAAGCGCTCGCCCCAACGGTCTGTGCCCAGCCGGCTCAGGTAAGCCACCCGCGCACCGGCCCGGGCAGCGGCGATGGCGGCGTTGCTGGTGTCGCCGCCAAAGCCTTGCAGGTAAAGCGCAGCCTCATCGGGCTGTTGGTCTTTGGTCTGGTTGAACTCGACCATGGCTTCGCCCAAGGCGACGACGTCGAAGTTTTTGTGGGTGAGCGTCATGCGAAATCAATCGGTCAAGGGGCTGCGCACGGTGGGAGAATCATCGCAAAACGGGTTACGACACGAATGGAGCATCGAGACATGGCACACGATTTTGTATTGAATGCGGACTGCAAAGGATTTCCCTTGTCGGCCGAGCCCTGCGCGGTGTCGCAGCTGGGCGCACGCAGCTGGAACCTGCTGGATGATGCATTGGCTTACCCGGTGGCCGTGCTGCGCCGCACGGCGCTCACGCACAACCTGGCCTGGATGCAGGACTTTGTGCAGCGCAAAGGCGTGGCCCTGGCACCGCACGGCAAGACCACCATGTCGCCCGAGCTGTTTCGCATGCAGCTGCAGGCGGGCGCTTGGGGCCTGACCTTTGCCAACGTGCACCAACTGCGCGTGGGTTTGGCCGCCGGAGCCGAGCGCGCCATCATCGCCAACCAGCTTGTGTCGGATGCCGACTTGGATGGGTTGGACTTGTTGTTGCGCCAATTCCCCAAAGCCCGCGTTTGGTTTTTGGTGGACTCGCTGGCGCAGTTGCAGGCCCTGGTGGATTGGGGCATACGGCGAGGAAATGCCCGCTGCTGGGACGTGCTGCTGGAACTGGGCATTGCCGCTTACCGTACCGGCTGCCGCACGCACGATCAGGCCTTGGCTTTGGCGCAGGCCATCGCGGCCTCGCCGGTTGTCAGTTTGGGCGGCGTGGAGTGTTACGAGGGTGGGCTGGGCCGCTGCGACAGCGCCCACGACATCGAAGCCGTGAGTGCCTTGGTGCGCAGTGTGCACACCTTGGTGCAATCGATCGATGCGCAAAACCTCTGGGGCAACGACCAGGTGCTGCTCTCGGCTGGCGGATCGGCGGTATTTGATTTGGTCATCCCCATGCTCAAGCTGCAGGTGAAAAGCCGACCGGTGCAAGGCGTGTTGCGCTCGGGCTGCTACGTCACGCATGACCACTGGAACTATGCCCGCTACCTCAAGCTGGTGGAGGCGCGTGAGGGCTTGAGCGCTTCGCTGCTGCCGGCCTTGGAGGTCTGGGCCCAGGTGCAGTCGGTGCCCGAGGCGGGGCTGGCCATCTTGACGGCGGGGCGACGCGATGTGTCGTTTGACCAGTGCATGCCCATGCCGGTGCGCTGGGCGGCACGAGGCCAAAGCGGTCAGCATGCGGTGCAAAGCACACCCGAGTCTTGGCAAGTCAAGGCGCTGAGTGACCAGCACGCGCACATGGTGTTTGACGCTGAAGGCCTTTGGCCAAAGGTGGGCGACCGCGTGGCCCTGGGCATTTCTCACCCCTGCACCACCTTTGACAAATGGCGCTGGATGGCCATCATCGAAGACGATGGCCGCATCAGCGGGGCGATCAGCACGCATTTTTAGACATTGCACCCTTGGTGCATCGAAAAAGGCGGCCACGCCACAGCCTCGCGGCGGCCTTTTTGCAAGCTCACTTCAAACCATTCAGCGCCTCGGCCGGGTAGCCGGGGCGGGTTTTGCAGTCCTCGATGTACTGCTCGATGATGGCCTCGTAGCTGGTGTCGGCGCGCAAGCCCAGCGCGTGTGCGCGCTCGAAGGTGCAGCCCTTGGCCCAGTTGTCCACGATGCCGGCGATGCGCTCGTCTTTGACAAAACTCACACGGGCACGCACGGCAGCCCCGGCGACCTTTTCCAGTGCCGCCAGCATGTCGCTGACCTTCACATTCAGTCCCGGCAGGTTCAGGGCCATGCGGCCACCGATGGCTTCGCGGCTGGCCTCGAACACCGTGATCAGGCCGTGCACCGTGGTGCCGGGTGAGGAGATGGGGTGGGTGACCGTGTCGTCCACCGGGCAGGTGGTGGGCGTGCCTGCCAGGGGCTCGCGAATGATGCCGCTGAAAAACGACGAGGCGGCACCGTTGGGCTTGCCGGGGCGCACGGCCACCGTCATCAGGCGCGCGGCGCGCCCATCGATGTAACCCTTGCGGGTGTAGTCGGCCACCATGTGCTCGATGATGAGCTTGTGCGTGCCGTAGGACGTTTGGGGCGAGGGCAAAGTGGTATCGGCCACCAGCGCGGGCATGGGGTTGGCCGCGTCGGGCCCGAACACCGCGACCGAGCTGGCAAACACCAAGCGTGAAACTTTGCCCGAAGCTCGGATGCTGTCGAGCAACAAACGGCTGCTGTCCACGTTGGAGCGCAGGCCCAGGTCAAAGTCGAGTTCGCACTCGCCCGAGACGGCCGAGGCCAAATGGAACACGCCATCAAACCCGCTTTTGAACAAATCGCTTTGTTCCAGCATGGGGCCTGCATGGCCCTTGACGCGTGGATCGGCCAGCAGGTCGGCGGGCGCGGGGAACATGTCGGCAATGACCAACTCGGTCACGGTCTGGCCATTGAGTTGGCCACGCTTCAAAATCTCGCGGGCCAGGCGTGCGCCCAAAAATCCGGCACCGCCGGTGATCAAAATACGCATGTTCATGTCCTTGGTTTATTCAGAGTGGTGTGCATTTTTTGGTGCAGCCCACCCCGTTGGCGATGCAGGTGATGGCGTGTCATGCCCGTTTGCCCAAGGAGTGGGGTCTGCGGGCATGTTTTTCGCGGTCGCAGACCGCTCCTACAAAAAAGCGGTCTGCGGTGAAAAGAAAAACGGCCCATCAGTGGTTGTCTTTGGGCACGGCCGAGCCGCGTTGGCCGACCAAAAAGTCCATGTCCGCGCCCTCGTCGGCTTGCAGCACATGGTCGATGTAGAGCTTCCAGTAGCCCGAGTTCATGGCCGGTGCAGGCTTTTCCCACAGCGCCAAGCGGCGTGCCAGCTCTTCGTCGCTGATGAGCAACTGCAGTTTGCGCTCGGGCACATTGAGCTCGATCATGTCGCCGTTTTGCACCACCGCCAGCGGGCCCCCCGCAGCGGCTTCGGGCGTGGTGTGCAGCACCACGGTGCCATACGCCGTGCCGCTCATGCGGGCGTCCGAGATGCGCACCATGTCGGTGATGCCTTTGCGCAGCACTTTGGGCGGCAAGGGCATGTTGCCCACCTCGGCCATGCCGGGGTAGCCCTTGGGACCACAGTTCTTTAAAACCAAGATGCAGTTTTCATCCACATCCAGGCTTTCGTCGTCGATGCGTTTGTGGAAGTCGTGGCTGTCTTCAAAGACCACCGCACGCCCGGTGTGCACCATGAGCGCGGGGGTGGCGGCGCTGGGCTTGATGACCGCGCCACGCGGGGCCAGGTTGCCGCGCAAGATGGCGATGCCGGCCTTTTCTTTGAAAGGGGCTGCGAATGTTTTGATGACGCGCGGGTCATAGTTGACGGCGCTGGCGATGTTTTCGCTCACGGTCTTGCCGCTCACCGTGACGATGTCTTTGTGCAGCAGGTGCTCGATCTCTTTCATCACCACAGGCAGGCCACCGGCGTAGCAAAAGTCTTCCATCAGGTGTTCACCAGACGGCTGCAAATTGAGCAGACACGGCAGCTCGCTGCCCAGGCGCTCGAAGTCGTCCACGGTGAGCTTGAGGCCCAAGCGTCCGGCAATCGCAATCAGGTGGATCACCGCATTGGTCGAGCCGCCAATGGCCGCCAGCGTGCGGATGGCGTTTTCAAAGGCTTCGCGGGTCAGCACCTGGCTGATGGTTTGGTCGGTGTGCACCATCTCGACAATGCGCCGGCCGGCGTCGCGGGCCAGCACATTGCGGCGGCCGTCCACCGCCGGGTAGGCCGCGTTGCCGGGCAGGCCAATGCCCAGGGCCTCGACCATGCTGGCCATGGTGCTGGCGGTGCCCATGGTCATGCAGTGGCCGTGGCTGCGGTGCATGCAGCTTTCGGCCTCAAAGAAGTCGGCCAGTTTCAGCGTGCCCGCGCGCACTTGCTCGCTCATGCTCCACACGCCGGTGCCCGAGCCGAGTTCTTGGCCGCGCCATTTGCCGTTCAGCATGGGGCCGCCTGACACGCCAATCGTGGGCAGGCCCACGCTGGACGCGCCCATCAACAAACTGGGGGTGGTTTTGTCGCAGCCCATGAGCAGCACCACGCCGTCGATGGGGTTGCCACGGATGCTCTCTTCCACGTCCATGCTGGCCAGGTTGCGGTACAGCATGGCGGTGGGGCGCAAGAGCGTTTCACCCAGCGACATCACCGGAAACTCGAGCGGAAAGCCCCCGGCCTCGTACACGCCGATCTTGACCTGCTCGGCCAGGGTGCGAAAGTGCGAGTTGCAGGGCGTCAGTTCGCTGAAGGTGTTGCAGATGCCAATGACGGGGCGGCCGTCAAATTGGTCGTGCGGCACGCCCTTGCCCTTGACCCAACTGCGGTAAGCAAAGCCATCGCGGTCTTGGCGGCCAAACCATTGCTGGCTGCGCAGGTCTTCAGGTTTCTTGCGGGGAGGGCTGCCGTTTTTGTCGCCGGGCGGGTTGCTCATGGTGGGTCTTTCTGCAAGTGGTGAGTCGGAAAAACAGATGGTGAAAATCCTATCGTATGATGATAGAAAAACAAGCGGCCTTTGTAATGCGAGCGACATGCGGGCAAACCCTTGACGCGAAGAAGACGCAAGCTAGGGTTTACCAGAGTCCGTCACAGGCCTCCAATCATCATATGATAGGCGGCTCCAAAGCAATACCTCGATGACAAAAAATTTCCATAAAACCAGCCTAGATCTATTGGGTCAGGCTATTTTGGCCGGTCGCTATGCCGTGGGCACCAGCTTGCCGCCCGAGCCGATTTTGTGTGAAGAGCTGGGCGTCAGTCGCACGGTGGTGCGCGAGGCCATCAAATCTCTGGTGGCCAAAGGTTTGCTCTCCACAGGCCCCAAGGTGGGCACACGTGTGCTGCCCGATGCGCACTGGAATTGGTTTGACCCGGATGTGGTGGCTTGGCAAGCCCGCTGCGGCTTGACGCCCGAATTTTTAAAAGACCTGCAAGAGCTGCGCCGCGTGGTCGAGCCAGCGGCCGTACGTTTGGCCGCTGAGCGCGCCACGCCCGAAGACATTGCTTACATTGAAGCCGCTTTCGCGGGCATGAAACTGGCGGTGCATGAGGGGGGTGATTACGTCACGCACGACCTGCGTTTTCACGAAGGCATGCTGCAAGCCTCGCACAACCGCATGTTGGTGCAGATGAGCAAGGCCCTGAATGCCTTGCTGCGCACCAGCTTTGAAATTTCAACCCGCATCCAGGACGGCTCTAAAAATTCATTGCCTTTGCACCGTGCGGTCTTGGATGCCGTGATCGCCCACAACCCGGCCAAGGCCGAGCGAGCGGCCCTGGTCTTGATCGAGGGGGCTCGCCAAGACATTGAGCAGGTTTTGGCCTCGCGCCGCAAGTTGCCGGTGGTGTCCGGCGAGGCCACGCGCATCAAATCCAAGACACGGGCCCAAAAGCCAAACCCCCAGGCTTTGGCATGAACGGGCCCATCAGCATGCAAAAAACCATCAACGTCTTTTTCAAATTGCTGGAGTTTCTGGTGGTGGCCTGCATGGTCGCCATGGTGTTCATGGTGTTTGGCAATGTGCTGTTGCGCTACGGTTTCAACTCTGGCATTTCGATCTCGGACGAAATGTCGCGCTACTGTTTCATCTGGTTGACCTACATCGGGGCCATGGTGGCCATGCGTGACAAGACCCACTTGGGCGTGGACACCTTGGTGCGGCGCTTGTCCCTGAGGGGCAAAAAATGGTGTTTGTTTTTGAGTGAATCCTTGATGCTGCTGTGCAATGCCTTGTTCTTTTTGGGCACTTGGAAAATGCACGATTTGCAGGTGACCAGTTATTCGGTGGTGGTGGGCATCTCCATGATCTGGGTTTACGGTATTGGTTACGTCACGGCTGCCGTCATGGGCATCATGAACGTACACAAATTGGTGCTGTTGCTGACGGGGCGTTTGGCGGAATCTGAACTGGTCAACGTGGTGGACTCTGAAGACAAGGCGGTGATGGCCGAAATCGAGCCAGATGTGCGGGGCCGCGCATGACCGTCGCTGTGTTTGTGTTCAGTTTGTTGGGTGCCATGGCCCTGGGCGTGCCGGTGGCGTATTCGCTGTTGATTTGCGGTTTGTGTTTGATGGCCTACATGGCCAGCAACGGCATGATCCACACGTTCGACAGCCAGATTTTGGCGCAACGCTTTGTGGACGGTGCGGACAATTTCCCCCTGCTGGCCGTGCCTTTTTTCTTGTTGGCCGGTGAGTTCATGAACGCGGGCGGTCTGAGTCGCCGCATTGTGAACTTGGCCATGGCTTGGGTCGGGCACTTCCGTGGTGGTTTGGGCTATGTGGCGGTGATGGCGGCGGTCGTCATGGCCTCTTTGTCGGGTTCGGCGGTGGCTGACACGGCGGCCTTGGCCGCCCTGTTGATCCCGATGATGAAGCGGGCCGGTTACAACGTGGGCCGCTCGGCGGGCCTGATCGCCTCGGGCGGCATCATTGCCCCGGTGATTCCGCCGTCGATCGGCATGATCATTTTTGGTGTGGCGGCCAACGTGTCGATCACCAAACTGTTTTTGGCTGGCATCGTGCCAGGCATTTTGATGGGCGTGGCCATTGGCATGACTTGGTGGTGGGTGGCCAGGCGCGAAAACGTGCAGCCTGCGCCCCGCATGCCTTTGGCCGAAAAAATCAAGGCCAGCCGAGAAGGTGTGTTGGCCTTGGGCTTGCCGGTCTTCATCATCGGCGGCATGAAGTTTGGCGTGTTCACGCCCACCGAAGCGGCGGTGGTGGCGGCGGTGTACAGCTTTGTGGTTGGGGCCTTCGTGTACCGCGAATTGCAGTGGTCCAAGTTGTATGGCCTGATATTGGCCGCCGGCAAGACCACCTCGGTCATCATGTTTTTGGTGGCAGCTGCCATGGTCAGCGCTTGGTTGATCACGGTGGCCAACATCCCGGCCGAGGTGGCCCGCATGATGGAGCCACTCATGCACAACAAGACCTTGCTGATGGTCGTGCTCATGCTCTTGGTGGTGGTGGTAGGCACTGCGCTGGACTTCACGCCCACGGTGCTCATCCTCACGCCGGTGCTGATGCCTTTGGTGCTCAAGGCGGGCATTGACCCGGTGTATTTTGGGGTCTTGTTCATCATGAACAACGCCATCGGCTTGATCACGCCACCCGTGGGCACGGTGCTCAATGTGGTGTGCGGCGTGGCCAAAATCAGCATGGACACCGCTTTCAAAGGCGTCATGCCATTCTTTTTGGCGCAACTGGGCGTGTTGGCGCTGTTGATTGCTTTTCCGGCCATTGTGATGGTGCCTATGCAGTGGATGTTGAGTTGATTTCGTAACCCTGTGTGTTTTTTTTAAATGGAGAAAGTCATGTTCAAACGCAGAAATTTGGTGGCCCTGATCGCGGGCACATTCATGCTGGCTTCTGGCGCCATGGCGCAATTTGCCGAGCGCAACATCAAGTTCACCAACGGTGTGAACGAAGACCACCCGGTGGGTGTGGGTGTCAAGAAAATGCAGGAAGTGCTGGCCGCCAAGACCGGCGGCAAGATGAAGATCACCGCCTTCTGGGGCGGTGCAGCAGGTGGCGACTTGCCTGCCACCCAAGCCTTGCGCGCAGGCACCCAAGAGATGGTGTGCACCTCCAGCTCGCCGCTGGTGGGCATCATCAAAGAGCTGGGGGTGTTTGACCTGCCCTTCTTGTTTGCCAACGAGAAAGAGGCTGACGCTGTGCTCGACGGCCCAGCAGGCAAATATTTCAATGCCAAACTCGAAGCCGTGGGCTTGGTGAATTTGGCTTACTGGGAAAACGGTTTTCGCAACCTGACCAACAGCAAGCGCCCCGTGACCAAGCTGGAAGACTTTGACGGCGTCAAAGTGCGCGTGATGCAAAACAACATCTTCTTGGACACCTTCAAGACCTTGGGCACCAATGCCGTGCCCATGGCCTTTGGTGAGGTGTTCACCGCCTTGGAGACCAAGACCATTGACGGCCAAGAAAACCCCTTTGTGACAATTGAAACGTCCAAGTTCAATGAGGTGCAAAAGTACCTGAGCGTGACGCGCCACGCCTACACCCCCTTCTTGGTTTTGTACAGCAAGAAACTGTGGGACCAGCTCAACCCCCAAGAGCAAGCGGTGTTGCGTGAAGCCGCCATGGAAGGGCAAAAAGTGCAACGTGCGGCCAACCGCAGCTTGAACGAAAAGTCTTTGGCCAGCTTGAAGACCAAAGGCATGCAAGTCAACGAGGTCAGCGCGGCTGAGCAAAACCGCATCCGTGCCAAAGTCGCTTCGGTGTACGACAAGCACAAAGACTCGATCGGTGCTGACGCCATCAAGGTGGTGCAAGACGAGTTGAAAAAGGCACGCGGCGGTTGATCCTTCGCGCACGCCTTTGTTGCTGAACCTCCAAGCTCCACAGCCAAGCACTGTGGGGCTTTTTTAACGACTGAAAAGGCTGCTGCCATGAAAATCACGCAACTCGAAACCATCCGCTTGGGCGAGTTTCCCAACATCATCTGGGTGCGCCTGCACACCGACGAAGGCCTGGTGGGCTTGGGCGAAACCTTCATGGGCGCGCAAGCGGTCGAGGCCTATATGCACGAATGGGTCGCGCCCAAACTGGTGGGGCAAGACCCGCTGGCCATCGAGTCGCGCTTGCGCGACATCACCGGCTATTTGGGCTGGCGCGGCTCCGGGGTGGAGACACGTGGCAACTCGGCAGTCGACATCGCGCTGTGGGACATCTTTGGCAAAGCCGCTGGCATGCCGGTCTACACCGCGTTGGGCGGCAAGAGCCGCGATGAAATCCGCGTCTACAACACCTGCGCGGGTTACCAGTACATCCGCAGCAACGTTAACCAGAACAGCAGCAATTGGGGCCTGGGCCAAGGTGCCGGGCCGTACGAAGACCTGCAAGGCTTTTTGCACCGCGCCGACGAGGTGGCCGAGTCGCTGCTTTCTGAAGGCATCACCGGCATGAAAATTTGGCCCTTTGACGTGGCCGCAGAAAAGTCGCATGGCCAGTACATCAGCCCGCAAGACCTGAACACAGCCTTGGAGCCATTTCGAAAAATCAGGCAAGCGGTGGGCGACAAGATGGACATCATGGTCGAGTTTCACAGCCTGTGGCGCCTGCCCATGGCGCAAAAAATCTCACGTGCCCTGCAAGAGTTCGACACCTTTTGGCACGAAGACGCGATCCGCATGGACAGCCTCGATTTGCTCAAACAGTATGCGGTGGACTGCAAAGCCCTGATTTGCGCGAGCGAGACGCTCAGCTACAAATGGGGCTTCAAGGACTATCTGCAAACCGGCGTGGGTGGCGTGGCCATGCTCGATTTGAGTTGGTGCGGGGGCCTGACCGAAGCACGCAAAATCGCTGCCATGGCCGACGCCTGGCAACTGCCCGTGGCCCCGCACGACTGCACCGGCCCGGTGGTGTGGGCGGCCTCCACGCATTTGTCACTGCATGCGCCCAATGCCTTGATTCAGGAGAGCGTGCGCGCTTTTTACAGTGGCTGGTACAAGGAGCTGGTGACCGAGCTGCCGCAGGTCAAGAACGGCATGATCAGCCTGAACGACAAGCCGGGCTTGGGCCTGGAGTTGCTGCCCGATTTGCACCAACGGGCTGATGCGGTGGTGCGGGTAAGCCGATAAATTTCAGGGCGTGGTGTTTTGCGGACAGCCATCGCGGTCAGAGACCGCTCCTACAAAAGCGTGCAACTGGGTCCAGAAGGGTGGCTTGTCGTGTAGGAGCGGTCTCCGACCGCGATGCCGAACCTCTCGTGTAGGAGCGGTCTCCGACCGCGATGCCGGGTCCAGAAGGGTGACTTGTCATGTAGGAGCGGTCTCTGACCGCGATACTGAACTTCTCGTGTAGGAGCGGTCTCCGACCGCGATGCTGAATTTGTCGTGTAGGAGCGTTCTCCGACCGCGATGCTGAACTTGTCGTGTAGGAGCGGTCTCCGACCGCGATGCTGAACGTGCTGCCCGATTTGCACCAACGGGCTGATGCGGTGGTGCGGGTGAGCCGATAAATTTCAGGGCGTGGTGTTTTGCGGGCAGCCATCGCGGTCAGAGACCGCTCCCACAAAAGCGTGCACCTGGGTCCAGAAGGGTGGCTTGTCGTGCAGGAGCGGTCTCCGACCGCGATGCTGAATTTGTCGTGTAGGAGCGTTCTCTGACCGCGATGCTGAACGTGCTGCCCGATTTGCACCAACGGGCTGATGCGGTGGTGCGGCTGAGCCGATAAATTTCAGGGCGTGGTGTTTTGCGGGCAGCCATCGCGGTCAGAGACCGC
>NZ_JBIKIL010000078.1:0-17728 GCF_044361645.1 Limnohabitans sp.
ACTGCGTGATGTTGATGAAGCGGCGGAATTTTGGATTGCGGCTTCGCGTGATGATGCGGTTGCGCTCGGCCAGCACACCTTCACGGTTGTTGGGCTTCTTGACCTCGATGAAGGCCAGCGGCATTCCGTTGATCAGGAGGGTGATATCCGGACGAAACTCATCGTCGCCGTTCTTGCAAGTCAGCTCAGTAACGACATGGAAGCTGTTGTTGTCGAAGTTTTCAAAGTCAATCAATCGGATGCCTGAGCGCTCGGTCAACCGTTCATAGAAAGCCTTACCGAGATCTTCGTTTTCGAGCGGGAGTTTGACATCGCCCAGCAGGCGCGTCACGTCATCTGCAGCCAATTCTGGATTGATGCGGGCGATGGCTTCGTTGAAAAGCGCTGGGAAGATATTGGTGTCAATGTCCCAAACGGCATCTTTCAACGAAAGATAACGGTATCCCAGCCGTACCAAGTGCAGGATGCACGGGATCTTGACCCTTGAGTCTTCGCTGAAAACCATTAAAGCTGTTCTCCCATGTATTTTTCGATGTCTTTTGTGATTCAAATGAAGGTGTAAACACCTCTGCCAAAGGATCACACGAACGAATCACAGTATTTTTTGATCAACCCAGTCGCTTTGGCACGCATCACAGCGGCAATACTCGGCAGGGTGAAATTTAGCAGCTTAGTAACCAATACTTGCCTCAACTGGCAGGTTTGTTTTGTAACCCACGCTTGCGTTCGTCAGCTCTACCCGCCGCCCAAGCCAGCACAGCCCCCACCGCACAACACCCCACCGTGACCAGCGGCGTGAGCTGCCAACCGCCCGCGCGCGCCGCCAAGGCCGCCACCACGGGTGGCCCCACCAACTGGCCCAGCGCCGACAGCTGCTGCACCCAGCCCACGGTGGTGGCCACTTGCTGCTCGCCCGGGGCCAGGCGCACCGCCAAACTGAACAGCGTGCCTGGCACCAAGCCGCCCATGCCCGAGAACAACAGCACACCGGCATAACGCAACCAAGGCTGGCCTTCGGTGAAAGCGGCAAATGCCAACGTGCTGCCCAGCGCCATGGCCCCAAAGCCCAGCCACAGCGTGCTGCGGGGTGCCCAGCCGCACTGCAGCAATCGGCCAGATGCCATGTTGCCCGCGATGTTCACCGCTGCAGCCAGCGCCGTGAGCACGCCCAGCAGCGCCCCGCTCACGCCAGCGGCGGCATAGATGGACGGCAAAAACCCGACCACCGCCAGCCACTGCCCCGAATACATACCAAAGCTGAGCGCCACCAGCCAAGGGCCGCGCGCGCCCAAGGTGCTGCGCAATCGCTGCCAGGCCCCCAGGCCCACGCCATGCGCTGGCAGTGGGTGATCCGCCACCGGATCGGCGGGTACTGCGCGCAGCAAGGCCGCCGCCATGGCCAGCGACACCCCCGCAAACAGTCCCCACCAAGCACTCCAACCCCAGGCCGGAATGAACAGCGGCCCGGCCAGCAATGCGAGTGCTGTGCCGGTGGGCATGTACGCGCCCCACACGCCCAGCATACTGGGCAGTTGGGCCACAGGCACCAAGCGCCGTATCAAGGCGGGCGCAGGCAAGGCCACCAGCAAAAAGCCCAAGCCTTCGATGGCCCGCAGCACCAGCAATGCGGTGACAGAAGTGGCAAATGCCCCCAGGCCACTGGCCAGCGCCAGCAGGCACAAACCGCGCACCATGCTGCGCTTGAGGCCCATGCCGTCGGCCAGCAAGCCCATGAACACCGCCAAACTCATGCCGGCGAGCTGCACCAAGGACAAGAGGAAACCGGACTGCACCAGCGTGAGGCCCAACTCGGTCTGCAGCGCGGGTAAGGCGGGGGGGAGCTTGCCCACCTGCAAGGCCGCCACGCCGCCCGCGAGGACAACGAGCCAGGCGGTGCGGTGGACGGGCAGCCCGCTCACAACAGCTTGCGCCCCGTCAGGCGTTCGTGCTCACGCATGGCAAAACGGTCGGTCATGCCGGCGATGTAATCGGCCACGCTGCGGTGCAGGTCAGCGCTCACGGCAAAGTCGGCGGGCATTTCGGCGGGTTGGCCCACATAGGCCAGGAACAACTCGCGCACCACCTGCTGCGCCTGTCCGGTGGTGTGCATGACCTGCGGATGACGGTAGAGCTGCGCAAACAAAAATTGTTTGAGCTCGGTGCTGCGCGTCTTCATGCGGGGACTGAACGCCACCAGAGGCCGGGCCAAGCGGGCTTGTTCCAAGCTGCGCACACCCGCGTCGGCCACGGCCTGGCGGGTGGTGTCGATCACGTCGTAGACCTGGTCGCTCAGCATGCGGCGGATGGCTTCGTAGAGCAGGCGGCGCGGCTTGACCGACAAGCCAGGGTGCTCGTCCAAGGTCTGCTGGTGGTAGTGCGCAAACAGCTCGACTTGCAGCAGCTGCTCGGTGCTGATCAGGCCCGAGCGCACACCGTCGTCGATGTCGTGCGCGTTGTAGGCAATGGCATCGGCCAAGTTGCACAACTGCGCCTCCAGGCTGGGCTGGGTGCGCTCGATGAAGCGCCGCCCCACGCCACCGGGCTCAGCCCGCTCCAGTTGCTCGGCATTGGCGCGCGAGCAGTGTTTGAGCACGCCCTCGCGGGTTTCAAAACTCAAGTTCAGGCCGTCGAACGCGGGATAGCGCTCTTCCAGTTGATCGACTACCCGCAGGCTTTGCAGGTTGTGCTCAAAGCCGCCGTGCTCGGCCATGCATTCGTTCAGCGCATCTTGTCCAGCGTGGCCAAAAGGCGTGTGGCCCAGGTCGTGCGCCAGCGCCACGGCTTCGACCAAGTCTTCGTTCAGGCCCAGGGCGCGGGCGATGGATCGGCCCAGCTGCGCGACTTCGAGCGAGTGCGTCAAGCGCGTGCGGAACAAATCGCCTTCGTGGTTCAAAAAGACTTGGGTTTTGTAAACCAGCCGCCGAAACGCGCTGGAGTGCACGATGCGGTCACGGTCGCGCTGGAAGGCGTTGCGCGTGGGTGCTGGGGCTTCAGCAAAGCGCCTGCCCCGGGTTTGCGCCGGGTCGCAGGCCAGTGCCGACAAACTGGCCTGAAAGGGTGAGGAACCCAAGGGCATTTCCAGTGATTCGGCGAACATGGCTCAGGCGCAGCAGGCCTTGATCACCTCGCGCACCATGGCGTCGGGCGCGCCGCACACGCTGGCTTTGCCCGGGCCGTCGATCACCACAAACTGGATGTCGCCGCCGATGGCTTTTTTATCGAGGCGCATGTGTTCGATGTAATGGCCTGCGTTGTCGGCTGCGTCAATGATGGGGCCGCGCACCGGCAGACCCGCACGCTCAATGAGCGTGCGCACACGGACCACAAAGGCCGCATCGACCTTGCCCAAATGCTGCGAGAGTTCTGCCGCCATGACCATGCCGCAGCCCACCGCCTCGCCATGCAGCCAGACGCCAAAGCCCAAGCCCGCCTCAATGGCGTGGCCAAAGGTGTGGCCAAAGTTGAGGATGGCGCGCAGGCCCGCTTCGCGTTCGTCCTGCCCCACCACCCAGGCCTTGATCTCGCAACTGCGCTTGACAGCATGCGCCAGCGCAGCCGGGTCTTGCGCCATCAGGGCGTCGATGTTCGCCTCGATCCAGCCCAGGAAATCCATGTCGGCAATCGGGCCGTATTTGATGACTTCGGCCAGGCCCGCGCTCAGCTCGCGCGGGGGCAGTGTGGCCAAGGTGTTCAGATCGCACACCACGCGCACTGGCTGGTAGAACGCGCCGATCATGTTTTTGCCCAGCGGGTGGTTGATGGCGGTTTTGCCGCCCACCGACGAATCGACCTGCGACAAGAGCGTGGTCGGCACCTGCACAAAAGGCACGCCGCGCATGTAGCTGGCGGCGGCAAAGCCAGTCATGTCGCCCACCACACCACCGCCCAAAGCAAACAGCACCGTCTTGCGGTCGCAGCCTTGGCCCAGCAGCGCGTCAAAAATCAGGTTCAGGGTCTGCCAGTCTTTGTGCGCTTCGCCGTCGGGCAGCACCACGCTGTGCACCTGCTGGTAATGCGGGGCAATGGCAGTGCGCAAGGCGGCTTCATACAACGGCGCAATCGTGTCGTTGGTCACGATCATGGCGGTCTTGGCCTTGGGCAGGCCAAGCCATGTCTCGGCACGACCGAGCAGGCCTTGGCCAATCTGGATGTCGTAACTGCGGTCGTCCAGAGAAATGGAGACTTTTTGGATGGGCGAGGTTTGGAGGGGGAGTGTGGGCTCGGACATAGGCCCCAAGTGTAGGGGCTTTGGGGCACGGCACAGCGGGCAAAGTCCCGGGCGATGCATGCCCAAAGCAGCGCAGCGCGCGCTGCAGCGCCAAGGCGCCACCGGGTCTGCGGTCAAGACCACAGACCCGGTTTGGCCGGCATCAGGCCTTGAAGGCCACGACTTTCTGGGTCTGCTCGCCCAGGCCGTCGATGCCCAAGCGCATCACATCGCCGCGCTTCAAGAACACGGGTGCAGGCTTGCCATCCACCTTGACCCCCATGCCCACCCCCGGCGGCGTGCCGGTGGTGATGATGTCACCGGGCTCCAGTGTCATGAACTGGCTGACGTAGCTGACCAATTTGGTCACGCCAAAAATCATGGTCTTGGTGTTGCCGGTCTGAAAGCGCACGCCGTTCACATCCAGCCACATGCCCAGGGCTTGAGGATTGGGCACTTCGTCGCGCGTCACCAACCAAGGGCCCACAGGACCGAAGGTGTCGCAACCCTTGCCCTTGTCCCAGGTGGCACCGCGCTCGAGTTGGTATTCACGCTCGCTCACATCGTTGACCACGCAATAACCGGCCACATGGTTCAAGGCGTCTTTTTGCGATACATAGCGGGCGCGTGTACCGATGACGATGCCCAGCTCCACCTCCCAGTCGGATTTCTTGGAGCCTTTGGGCAGCATCACGTCGTCGTCGGCACCCTGGATGCACGAGATGGCCTTGGTGAACACAATCGGCTCGGCCGGGATGGGCATGTTCGACTCTGCGGCATGGTCGGCGTAGTTCAGGCCGATGGCGATGAACTTGCTGGTGTAGGAAATGGGTGTGCCAAAACGCTTTTTGCCACGCACCAAGGGCAGCTTGTCGGTTTTGAGTTTGGCCAGCTTGGCCAGGGCTTTGTCGTTCAATAACTCAGGCGAGATGTCTTTGACGACTGCGCTCAAGTCGCGCAAGCGGCCATCGGCGTCGATCAGGCCTGGTTTTTCTTTGCCGACTTGGCCATAGCGAACGAGTTTCATAAATACCTTTCAGTGCTGGAACAGAATCAATAAGTGGAACGGCCACCCGACAGGTCAAAGACCGCGCCGGTGGAGAAGGAACAGTCTTCGGTGCTGAGCCAAGTCACCATGGCGGCGACTTCTTCGGGCTCGCCAAAGCGGGCCATCGGAATCTTGGAGAGCATGAACGCGATGTGTTCGGGCGTCATTTGATCAAAAATCGCGGTCTTCACAGCCGCCGGCGTGACACAGTTGACGCGCACGCCGGTGTCGGCCAACTCTTTGCCCAGCGATTTGGTCAGGCCAATGACCGCTGCCTTGCTGGCACTGTAAGCACTGGCATTGGGATTGCCGTCTTTGCCGGCCACCGAGGCGATGTTGACGATGCGCCCGTAGTTGCGCGCCTTCATGTGCGCACTCAGTTCGCGGCAGCAATGGAACAGGCCGTGCACGTTGACCTCGAACACCTGTTTCCAAGCGTCCACCGGGTAGTCCCACACTTTGACGTTGGGGCCGGTGATGCCGGCGCTGTTGACCAGCACATCCACCCCCGCCAAAGCGGTGGTTTGCTGTGTGGCCTGCACCACCGAGTCGTGGTTGACCACGTCGACCTGCACCGTGTTGACCACTGCGCCCAGTTGCCCCTGGCGCAGTTGCTCGGCGGCTTTAGCCATGCCTGCTGCATCGCGGTCCCAAATGGTCACGCGGGCACCCGAGGCCAGCATGCGCTGCGCAATGGCAAAGCCCAGGCCGGTAGCGCCTCCAGTGATGACCGCGTGGCGGCCTTTCATGTCCAGTAAATTCATGTCTGTCTTTCTTTCTGCGGTTGGGGATTGAGGCTTGTAAAAGGCAATTCAAATGGTCATGCCGCCATCCACCATGTAGGCATTGCCCGTGGCAAAGATGGATTCGTCAGACGCCAAGAAGGTGACGATGGGAGCGATCTCGGCCGCTTGCGCCAAACGTCCCATGGGCTGGCGGTTGATGAAGTCTTTGCGCGCTTGCACCGGGTCGGCGTAGCTGTTGATGCGGTCTTGCAAGGAGGGCGTGTCGACGGTGCCGGGGCAAATGCAGTTGCAGCGCACGCCTTGGCGCACATAGTCGGCGGCCACGCTTTTGGTCAGGCCAATCACGGCCGCTTTGCTGGCACCGTAGACAAAGCGGTTGGGCAAACCCCGCACGCTGGAGCACACGCTGGCCATGTTGATGATGCTGCCGCCTTGGCCCGTCTGCTCGAATTGCGCCAGCATTTTGGGGATGACGGCCTGGATCATCCAAAACTGTGAGCGCACATTCAAGTTGAAGGCGAAGTCCCAATCCTCGTCGGTGGCCAGTTCGATGTTGCCGTTGTGCACAAAGCCCGCGCAATTGAAGACGATGTCAATGCGCGGCAGGCTGGCCACTTGAGCGGCTATGGCCGATTTGTCGAGCACGTTCAGCACCGCCGTGTGCACATTCGCCACGCCTTGGTAGGCCTTGAGCAGATCGGCATTCACATCGGTCGCATAGACCGTTGCGCCCTCAGCGGCCATGGCCAGCGCGGCCGCTTGGCCAATGCCTTGCCCGGCGGCGGTGATGAGGGCGATTTTTCCTTTGAGTCTCATGGTGCTTTTATCTCCAGTTGGGTGATCTGTCTTGCGGTGATGGCAGTCCAGTCCCAGGCGATGCCCAAACCGGGCGTTTCGGGGGGCAGCGCAAAGCCGTGCTGCACCCGCATGCGCGTGGTGGTGATGTCGTCGAGCTGCGGGATGTATTCGACCCAGGTGGCGTTGGGCACGGCCGCGCACAGGCTCACATGCAACTCCATCAAGAAATGCGGGCACACCGCCACGTCAAAAGTCTCGGCCAAGTGCGCGGTTTTGAGCCAGGGCGTGATGCCGCCGATGCGCGCCACATCGGGCTGCACGATGGAACAAGCGCCTTGCTCCAGGTATTCGCGAAACTGCATCGGGTGGTACAAAGACTCGCCCACCGCCACGGGAATGGGGCTGTGCTCGCGCAACTGGCGATGGCCCGACACGTCCTCGGCTGGCAGCGGCTCTTCCAACCACGCCAAACCCAAACCGTCAAAAGCCCGGGCACGGCGCACGGACTCGGCGCGGTTGAAGCCTTGGTTGGCATCGGTCATCAACTCAAAACCTGGCCCCACCGCATCGCGCACGGCAGAGAGGCGCGCCACGTCCTCGCTCACATGCGGGCGGCCGATTTTGATTTTGGCCCCTTTGAACCCTTGCGCTTGGGCTGCCAAGGTTTGGTCCACCAGGGCCTCAGGCGACAAATGCAGCCAGCCGCCCTCGGTGGTGTAGAGCGGTACACGCGCCTGCGCGCCGCCCAGCAACTGCCACAGCGGCAGACCCTGGCTTTGCGCACGCCAATCCCACAAGGCGGTGTCGACACAGGCCAGCGCCAAACTGGTCATGGCCCCCACGGCGGTGGCATGGGTGTGGAAAAACAAGTCTTTCCAAATCGCCTCGACCAGGACAGGGTTGCGCCCGATCAGGCGCGGCACCAAATGGTCTTTGAGCAAGGCCACCACCGAAGAGCCGCCAGTGCCAATGGTGTAGGCATAGCCCGTGGCCGCGATGCCGTCGCTGCAATACAGGGTGAGCAGCACGGTCTCTTGCGTCACAAAGGACTGGATGGCATCGGTACGCAACACCTTGGGCGGCAGGTTGACTTGCCGAAGGCTCACACGGTCAATGGTGATGGTGGACATCTGAAACTTCAAATTGAACTGCACTTCAAAGGCGTGGAGCTTGCGGCTTGCACGGTCGCTGGTGCGTCGTTTTCGCGACAGCTGACATGCGGGTTTGTGTGGAGATAAAAGCGCTTGACCTGACAAATCAGGACGTGTGATGATTGTGCAACTGGTCTGACCACTTGTCCAATTCACGTTATCCCTGATCACCCACCATGCCTTTGCACACTGTGGCCCCACAGCGCCTGTACCGCCAAATTGCCGATCAGCTTCGACTGCTCATGGTGTCGGGCGAGTTCGCGCTGGGCTCGCGCCTGCCGGCCGAGCGTGATCTGGCCTTGCAATTGGGGGTGAGCCGCCCCTCGGTGCGCGAAGCCCTGATCGCACTCGAAGTCGAGGGCATGATCGAGGTGCGTACCGGCTCGGGCATTTACGTGCAGCGCACAGAGGCACCCAGCAAACCCGCCGCCTTGGCCCACAACGATGCCAACACCCCTGCCGACTGGGGCCCCTTAGAGGTGATGAGTGCGCGCTTGTTGATCGAGGCCGAAGTGGCCGCTCTGGCAGCCACACACGCGCAAAAGGCAGACCTCAAGGCCATCAAAAACGGTTTGCAACAAATGAAGCAGGAAGCGGCGCACAACGAAGCGCCACGCGAGGGCGACGAGGCCTTTCACGCCGCCATTGCCAAAGCCTGCGGCAACAGCGTGCTGCTGGACACCGTGCAGCGCTTTTGGCAAGCGCGCAACGGCCCACTGTTTGAGCGCTTAGGCGATTATTTTGAACACCCCGAGTCTTGGCAAGCGGCCATCGCCGAGCACCAGCAGGTGTTGCAGGCCATTGAAGCGCATGACGCCAGTGGCGCCCGCAAAGCCATGCAAAAGCACTTGAAGCAGGCCCACAAAAGATACAGCGCGAGCTGGCGCCGCGCACCTGCCCGTTAGCTGGCCAGCAAGATGGGCACTGGTGGGCAAGTTTTTTTCGCGTCAGCATTTTTTTAACCAACGAGGAGACAGAGATGAGCAAAAGATTGACCCTGAAAACCCTGGCCACCGTCGGCGCATTCGCCCTAGGAGCCATGACCGTGCTCGGCAGCACTGCGGTGCAGGCCCAGCAAAAACTCAAATGGGCCCACGTCTATGAAACGTCTGAGCC
The DNA here is from genome assembly GCF_044361645.1 of Limnohabitans sp. Classification (GTDB taxonomy): domain Bacteria; phylum Pseudomonadota; class Gammaproteobacteria; order Burkholderiales; family Burkholderiaceae_C; genus Limnohabitans_A. The sequence continues at coordinate 9,067 of NZ_JBIKIL010000078.1, forward strand.
CTACCACACCGAATCGGTGTGGGCCGCCGAAGAAATCAAAAAGCGCAGCAACGGCAAATTCGACATCCAGGTCTTCCCCGCCTCCAGCCTGGGCAAAGAGACCGACATCAACCAGGGCCTGACCTTGGGCACGGTGGACATGATCATCAGCGGCCCTTCGTTTGCGGCGCGTACCTACCCGCGTTTTGGCATTGCCTACTACCCCTTCATCTTCCGCGATGGCGACCACCTGATCGCTTACTCCAAGAGCCCCGTGTTCCAAGAAATGGTCAAAGAGTTTCGTGAGAAAACCGGCATCCAGGTCACGGCCTACACCTACTACGGTGCACGCCACACCACCGCCCAAAAAGCCTTCACCAACTGCGCGGGCATGAAGGGTCTCAAAATCCGCGTGCCCGACGTGGCCGCCTACCGCGCCACCCCTGAGTCTTGCGGCGCCAACCCAACGCCCATTGCTTTTGCCGAGGTCTACCTGGCCCTGCAAAACGGCACCGTGGAAGCGCAAGAAAACCCTTTGACCACCATCGAAGCCAAAAAGTTCTATGAGGTGCAAAAGGCCATCATGCTGACGGGCCACATCGTGGATGGCTTGACCACGCAAATTGCGCCCCACGTCTGGAACAAGCTGAGCGACGCCGAAAAGAAAATGTTCACCGAAGTGACGCAACAAGCCGCTGTGCGTGCCACCGGCAAAATCAAAGCGCGTGAGGCCGAGCTGGTCGACGAGTTCAAGAAAAAGGGTCTGCAAATTGTGCAGGTGGACCGCAAGTCTTTCCAAGACGCGGTGCTGAAAAACAAACCCTTGACCGGCATGGGTTTCACGCAGGCTGACTTCGACAAGATCCAGGCCGCCAAGTAAGCCTCGCATTGGCCACGCCCTGAGCCGCTGGCCCACCAGGCCAAGTACCCAGCACGATGGCCTGACCCCTTTGACCTCAGGCGCAGACCGAACGCATGGCGTTCGGTCTGCCGCGTGCATGCCAAACGCTTCGCCACCAAGGACACCCATGAGCAACCTCCCCGACCTCGACGCCATGCCCAAAGTCATGGGCGACGATGGCCAGTTTCACGCCACCGATGACGAAGTTGATCTCTCAGGCACGCCCGTTGAAGCCTGGGTGGCGCTGGTTTTTTTCTGGGCTTTGGGCTTGACGGTTTTCTACCAATTTTTCACCCGCTATGTGCTGAACAACTCGGCCTCTTGGACCGAAGAGATCGCACGCTATCTGTTGATCGCCACCGTCTTCACGGGGGCCACGATGGGTGTAGCCAAAAACAACCACATCCAGGTGGACTTCTTCTTTCGCTTCATGCCCGACTGGATGGGTCGCGCCATGGGCACTGTGGTCGATGTGGTGCGCATCGCCTTTTTTGCTGCTGCCACTTTCCTCACTGGCCAGATGATGGAAAAACTGGGCAGCTACAAGATGACCATCATCGACCTGCCCATGAACCTGGTGTATGGCGTGGTCATGGCCGGTTTTGCCGCCATGTGTTTGCGGGCTGTCTGGGTCGCACGTGTGCATTGGCAGCGCGGGTACACCGTGCTGCAACGCCCCGAGTCTGAAATGACCGACCGCTGAACCCGCACCCTACTGAAAGCGCTCCATGCTGAAAATTCTGTTCCTCATTCTCATGAGCGGCGGCATCCCGGTGGCCATTGCCATGGCGGGTGCCTCGCTGATTTACCTGTTCTTTGCGCAGAGTTCGCCGCCATTTGTGGTGATTCACCGCATGGTTTCGGGCATCGACAGCTTTCCGTTGTTGGCCGTGCCCTTCTTCATTTTGGCCGGCAACTTGATGAACAACGCGGGCATCACCAACCGCATTTACAACTACGCGCTGGCCTTGGTGGGTTGGCTCAAAGGGGGCTTGGGCCACGTCAACGTGGTGGGCTCGGTGGTGTTTGCCGGCATGAGCGGCACCGCCATTGCCGACGCAGCGGGCCTGGGCACCATCGAGATCAAGGCCATGAAAGACCATGGCTACAGCACCGAATTTGCCGTCGGTGTCACCGCCGCATCGGCCACCCTGGGGCCCATCATCCCCCCCAGTTTGCCTTTTGTGATCTACGGCATGATGGCCAACGTCTCAGTGGGCGCGCTGTTTCTGGCAGGCATTTTGCCCGGCATCTTGATGGCGCTGTTGATGATGCTCACCGTGGCTTATTTCGCCCACAAAAACGGCTGGGGTGCCGACGTGAAGTTCGAGTGGCCCAAGCTCATCAAGGCCTTGGCCGAAACCGCCGTGGTCATCGGCTGGCCCCTGGCCATCTGGTGGCTGGTCACGGCCATGGGCACGCCCCCACAAATCACCGTGTTTGTGGCCTTGATCGTGCTGTTTGCGGCCGACAAGTTCTTCAACTTCCAAGCGGTGCTGCCCATCATGACCCCCGTGATCTTGATCGGCGGCATGACCACTGGCGTGTTCACGCCCACCGAAGGCGCGATTGCCGCCTGCGTTTGGGCCATTGCGCTGGGTTTCTTTTGGTACCGCACGCTCAACTTCAAAATGTTTGTGAAGATTTGCCTGGACACGGTGGAGACCACCGCCACCGTGCTGTTCATCGTGGCGGCCGCCAGCATTTTTGGTTGGATGCTCACCGCCACCGGTGTGACCACCGCCATCTCTGCTTGGGTTCTGGGCTTCACCCAAGAGCCTTGGGTGTTCTTGCTGTTGGCTAATGCGCTGATGCTGTTTGTGGGTTGCTTCCTGGAGCCTACCGCCGCCATCACCATCCTCGTGCCCATCTTGGTACCGATTTGCCAGCAACTGGGCATTGACCTGGTGCACTTCGGTCTGATCATGGTGCTCAACCTCATGATCGGTTTGCTGCATCCACCCATGGGCATGGTGCTGTTTGTGCTGGCGAGGGTGGCCAAGCTCAGTGTGGAACGCACCACCATGGCCATCTTGCCCTGGCTGTTCCCCTTGCTGGGCAGCCTAGCGGTCATCACCTACATGCCCAGCCTGGTGCTGTGGTTGCCCAAGCAATTTTATTGACCCCTCGGGGCTGATGTCCGGCCCTTTTTTGAACGACGCTCAACATGTCTAATCTTTTCATCCGCCTGCACCCGTCTGACGACGTGGTGATTGCCCGCTCCCAACTCATGAGCGGCAGCGCCGTCGAAGGCTTGCCCGTGCGCGGCCTGATCCCGCCGGGCCACAAAATCGCCACCCGTGCCATCGCTGTGGGCGAGCCGGTGCGCCGTTACAACCAGATCATTGGTTTTGCGCACCAAGCCATTGCACCCGGCGAGCATGTGCACACGCACAACTTGAACATGGGCGCAGAAAAAGGCAACTTCGAGCGCGACTATGCGATTGGCCATGACGTGAAAGCCGAGCCTGCCCGCAAGCAGGCCAGCTTCATGGGTTACCAGCGCAGTGATGGCCGCGTGGCCACGCGCAATTACATCGGCGTGCTGTCGAGCGTGAACTGCTCAGCCACTGCCGCACGCGCCATTGCCGACCATTTCTCCAAACGCAACAACCCGGCGGCGCTGGCTCAGTTCCCCAATGTGGACGGCGTGGTGGCCTTGACGCACGGCACCGGCTGCGGCATGGACACACAAGGCCTAGGCATGCAACTGCTGGAGCGCACGCTGGCCGGTTACGCCACCCACGCCAACTTTTGGGGTGTGGTGGTGGTGGGCTTGGGTTGCGAGTCCAACCAGATCAACACCTGGCTGGCGAACAGCAGCCTGCGCGAGGGTGAGACGCTCAAGGTCTTCAACATCCAGGACACGGGCGGCACGCGCCTGACGGTAGAAAAAGGCATTGCTTTGATCGAAGACATGCTGCCGCGCGCCAACGCCGTGCAACGCACACCATGCAGCGCCGAGCACATCACCGTGGGCCTGCAGTGCGGCGGCTCGGACGGGTATTCGGGCATCAGCGCCAACCCGGCGCTGGGTGTGGCGGTCGACCTGTTGGTGCAGCACGGCGGCACCGCCATTTTGAGCGAAACCCCTGAAATTTACGGTGCCGAGCATTTGCTCACGCGCCGCGCAGTGCGGCCCGAGGTGGCTCACAAGCTGATCGAGCGCATCAAATGGTGGGAAAACTACACCGCCATCAACGGCGGCGAGATGAACAACAACCCCTCGCCCGGCAACAAGGCCGGTGGCCTGACCACCATCCTCGAAAAGTCTTTGGGTGCGGTGGCCAAAGGCGGCACCAGCAACCTGCAAGCGGTGTACGAATACGCTGAGCCGGTCACCGCTAAAGGCTTTGTCTACATGGACACGCCTGGCTACGACCCGGTGAGCGCCACCGGCCAGGTTGCAGGCGGTGCCAACCTGATTTGCTTCACCACCGGGCGCGGCAGTGCCTACGGTTGCGCGCCCTCGCCCAGCCTGAAGTTCTCCACCAACACCGCTTTGTGGAAAAAGCAGGAAGAGGACATGGACTTGAACTGTGGCGAGATCGTGGATGGCGGTGCGAGCATCGCCGAGATGGGCCAGCGCATTTTCGAGATGATCTTGGCCGCCGCGTCTGGCGAGCCGACCAAGAGCGAACGCCACGGCTACGGCCAAAACGAGTTTGTACCTTGGCAAGTGGGCGCAGTGATGTGAAGTGATGCGACCTGATGCTTTGCCCCCCGAACTTTTTTGAAAGACTTTTCATGAGCCAACGCATCCAAGCCACCGAACTGCGCCAGCACGTCGCCCGCATCATCGGCATGACCGGCAGTGCGCCCGCCGAGGCCGCGCAGGTGGCCGACAACCTGGTCATGGCCAACCTGAGCGGGCACGACTCGCACGGCGTGGGCATGGTGCCGCGCTACGTGGACGCTGTGCTCGAAGGGGGCCTGTCGCCCAACACGGGCGTTAAAGTGCTGCTGGACACCGGGCCTTTGCTGAATCTGGATGGCCAACGCGGTTACGGCCAGGTCACCGGTGTGCAGGCCATGCAAATGGGCATTGAGCGCGCCCAACAGCACGGTGTGTGCACCATCGCCCTGAGCCGTTCACACCACCTGGGCCGCATCGGCCACTTTGCCGAAATGGCCGTGGCGCAAGGCCTGGTGTCGGTGCATTTTGTGAACGTGTTGTCGCGCCCCGTGGTCGCGCCTTTTGGCGGCGGTGACGGTCGCTTTGGCACCAACCCCTGCTGCATCGGCGTGCCCATGGGCAGCCGCGCCCCCTTTGTGCTGGACTTTGCCACCAGCCGCGTGGCCCAAGGCAAGATGCGCGTGGCCCACAACAAGGGCGAGCAAGTCCCTCCCGGCTACCTGATTGACGAAAACGGCCACCCCACCACCGATCCCGGCGTGGTGGTGGTGCCGCAGTCCAACGGCCTGTTTGGTGCGCTCATGACTTTTGGTGAGCACAAAGGTTTTGGCATGGCCATGGCCTGCGAACTGCTGGGCGGTGCCCTGACGGGCAGTGGCACATGGCACCGCGAGGCCGACCACCAACGCGCGGTGCTCAACGGCATGCTCACGATGCTGATCGACCCGGTGCGCCTGGGCACACAAGCCATGTTCGAGCAAGAGGCCTTGGCCTTTGACGACTGGTTGCGCCAAAGCCCGGACGCCCCGGGCACCGACGGTGTGCTCATGGCAGGCGATCCCGAACGCGCAGCCCGTGCTGAGCGTGAACAAAGCGGCATTTGGATTGACGACGCCACCTGGGCCGAGATCGAGGCATCCGAGAAGAAGCTGCAGCAGCCTTGAGCCTTGAGCCTTGAGCCTTGAGCGTTGGGCGTTGGGCGTTGGGCGTTGGGCGTTGGGCGTTGGGCGTTGGGCGTTGGGCGTTGGGCGTTCGGTGTCGAAACTTGATCTAGCTACACACAACGCACAACCCTCAACCCTCAACCCTCAACCCTCAACGTAGATCCCCCACTTCTGTACAAGCACCATGTCACTTTCTGCACTCAGCCTTTCAGCGCTTGGCCATCATGTTCAAACCCCGGGCTATGACCGAACACAGCACACGCCTGGCGTGCTGCATTTGGGACTGGGCGCTTTCCACCGAGCGCACCAAGCCATGGTGTTTGACCAGTTGCTGGCCTGTGGTGACACGCGCTGGGGCATCCACGGCGTGGCCATGACACGGCCGGACTTGGTGAACCTGTTGCGCGCACAAGACGGGCTGTATGCCGTGCGCGTGGCAGACGACCAAGGCCTGCGCTGGCAAGTGCCTGGCGCTTTGTGGCGCATGAGCGTGGCCACCACAGAGCGCGATGCCGTGGTCCAGGCCATCGCCTCGCCCAGCACCCGCTGGGTCACGCTCACCGTCACCGAAAAAGGCTACACCCCGCCGCTGGGCCAATTGCTGACGGAGGGCTTGCGCCTGCGCCACCAAGCTGGTTTATCGGGCATCACCATCGCCTCGTGCGACAACCTGCAAGGCAACGGCCACAAGCTGCAGGCATTGGTCCATGCCCAGATTGCAACCCATGAGCACAGCGTTCAAGACGCCGACTTTTTGTGTTGGCTGGATGCGCACTGCGCCTTTCCGAGCAGCATGGTCGACCGCATCGTGCCCGCCGCCACAGCCGAGGTGATGGCCGCCGCCCAAGAGGCGCTGGGCCGAGCTGACCACTGCGCCCTCAGCACCGAAGGCTTTTGGGAATGGGTGATTGAAGACCGTTTGGCCGACCCGGCAGACGCAGCCCTGCTGCGAAGCGCGGGTGTGCGCGTGACGGGCGATGTGCACAGCTACGAAGAGGCCAAACTGCGCCTGCTCAACGGCAGCCACACCGCCATGGCACTGATCGGCGCCGTCACCGGCAGGCCTTTCATTGCCAGTTGCATCGGTGTGCCGCACATCCGCAGTTTTGTTCATCGCCTGATGAGCCGCGAAGTCGCGCCGCACCTTGCCCGCAGCGACTGGGCCGATTACCGCGACGCACTGATCGCCCGCTTTGGCAATCCGTATCTGAAACACAGCGTGCACCAAATCGCCACCGACAGCTCGCAAAAAATCCCACAGCGCTGGCCGGCCTCAATCTGGGGCCAGATCGCACAAGGCGCTTCTTTTGAACACCACGCGCTTGCTGCTGCCGTCTATGTGCGCTACACGCTGGGTGTGGACGAGCAAGCTCAGGCCTACGCACTGAACGACCCACAAGCCGCAAGCCTGCTGGCGATGGGCGCAGCCCAGCGCAGCGAACCCGAGGCCTGCGTGCGCGCTCTTTTGGCACTCGAAAACTTGTGGGGCAAGGCCTTGCCCAAGCACGCCGCATGGACCGCCCGCGTGACCCACTGGCACCAGCGCGTCATGACGCACGGCGTGGACCAAGCCATTCAGCAACTGCTCGAGCAAGAAGCCTGAGCACCGAGGTCCTAACATGAAAATCACTGCCGCCCGCGTCATCGTCTGCAGCCCAGGCCGCAATTTCGTCACCCTCAAAATCGAAACCGATCAAGGCGTCTATGGGGTGGGCGATGCCACGCTCAATGGCCGCGAGCTGGCCGTGGTCAGCTACCTTGAGGACCATGTTCTGCCCTGCCTGATCGGGCGTGACCCGCAACAGATCGAAGACATCTGGCAATACCTCTACAAAGGTGCCTACTGGCGGCGCGGCCCAGTCACCATGAGCGCGATTGCAGCGGTGGACACTGCGCTTTGGGACATCAAAGCCAAGATGGCGGGCCTGCCGCTCTTCCAGTTGCTGGGTGGGCGCAGCCGCACCGGGGTGATGGTCTACGGCCACGCCAATGGCCGCGACACGGCCGAAACGGTGGACGAGGTGTTGCGCCACAAAGAAGAAGGCTACTTGGCCATCCGCGCCCAAAGCGGCGTGCCGGGCTTGAACAAGGTCTATGGCGTCAGCGGCAACCCGGGTGCTCAGCGCCTGTACGAACCCGCCGACGGCAGCCTGCCCAGCGAACACGACTGGAGCACCGAAAAATATCTGCGCCACACGCCCGGCCTGTTTGAAGCCGTGCGCGAAGCCGTGGGCCCCGACATCCATCTGCTGCACGACGTGCACCACCGCCTGACGCCCATCGAAGCGGCGCAACTGGGCAAAGCGCTGGAGCCGGTGCGCATGTTCTGGATGGAAGACCCGACCCCGGCCGAAAACCAAGAGGCCTTTGCGTGGATACGCCACCACACCACCACGCCGATCGCGGTGGGTGAAGTCTTCAACAGCATCTGGGACTGCAAGGCGCTGATTGAAAAGCAACTGATCGACTACATCCGCACCACCGTGGTCCACGCGGGCGGCATCACGCATTTGCGGCGCATCGCCGACCTGGCCAGCCTGTACCAAGTGCGCACCGGCTGCCACGGCGCGACCGACCTGTCACCCGTGTGCATGGGCGCTGCCCTGCACTTTGACACCTGGGTGCCCAATTTCGGCGTTCAAGAGTTCATGCCGCACAGCGAAGAAATGCTCTCGGTTTTCCCGCACGATTACCGCTTTGAGCGCGGCATGATGCACTGCGGCGAGACACCTGGTCACGGCGTGGACATCGACGAGAACCTGGCCGCCAAGTACCCGTACAAAAGGGCTTATTTACCAGTGAACCGGCTGCAGCAGGATGGCACAATTTGGAGTTGGTAAAAATTTGACCCAAAAAAAACGCCCCACTGTCAGGTGGGGCGTTTTGGGCTGTTAGAAGCCTGACGATGACCTACTTTCACACGGGAACCCGCACTATCATCGGCGCTAAGTCGTTTCACGGTCCTGTTCGAGATGGGAAGGA
>NZ_JBIKIL010000079.1:0-17412 GCF_044361645.1 Limnohabitans sp.
TGCTTCGTTTTTTACATCCCATCACCTTGGGCGTCGTCTTGTTGAGCGCTTGTGGCGGAGGTGGCAGTCCCGCACCTTCAACTCCAAACGATTCAGCCGACAACCCATTCGGTTTGATGTCTGCTCGGCTGCTGGCAGACAACGCGGTGCAGCTGACATTGAACCGCTTGGCCACCACCTCTGAGCGTTACTGCATTCGGCAAGACAGCCTTGCACCCGAAGCCTCGGACGCTTGTTTTTCTGGCCCCTCCTCGACGTCTGTGGTGCACAGCCAAGCCATCGCCAACCCTTCCAACACCCAGCGGGCGGTGTTCACCGCCTGGGTGCTTTCTGACAACACGGTGCAGCGCCTGGCCCGCCTGAGCTTGCCAGGCAGAACCTGCAGCGCCGCCGCTTACGCCAGTTTGGCCACAGCCGCCAGCACCTTGCCAGCGGTATGTGTGTTGACGGGCACCGGTACCGCTTTGAAAGAATCTGTTGTGTTGCTGGAGTTGGACAAGGCCCCCATCAGCACCAGTAATTTTCTGCGCTACGTGAACCAAAGCTTTTATGACCAAACCGTGTTTCACCGCTTCCTCAAAAGCAGCGTCAACGTGGTCCAAGGCGGTGGCTATGTCCTGAACGGCAGCGCTTACGCGGTCAAACCGCCGACCCAAACGGCCCTGGCTTTGGAGTCGACGGTCAGCACCGGTTTGAGCCATACCGCAGGCACCATCGCCATGGCCAGGACCAACGAGCCTGACACGGCCACGTCTCAGTTTTTTGTCAACACCACAGACAATTTGGGTTTCGACAGCACCGACTTGCGCAACGGCTACGCGGTGTTCGGTCGCTTTGTCCATGGCCTTGAGGGTTGGGCTGAGTTGCTCAGCTCGGTCAGCGGCGGCAATGAGGTGACCAACCCCAACCCGCCCGTGCAATTGCACTGGGCTTACCAAATTCAATGAAATCTCCGCCATGCGCTTGTCATCTGCTTCCCCTGCTGCCCTTGTCTTGTCGGCGCAAGCGCCCAGCCCGGCTCTGGCACCCAAGCCCAGAGCCTCCAGCACTGAAAAGCCCGTGAACTTGGGTCAAAAATCGGTCGCAGCAGAGCCATTGGCGCAGGTCCATGAGGCCTCGCAAATACCAGCACCAAAACCTAAAGCCACAAAGACCAAGGAGCCGAAAGAGGCCCCCGATTCCCTGGGTTTGCAAGAAGCTGACCTGCTTCGGGCCCAGCTGCCGCCTCACTCAGACGATCTGCCCGCGCTCGTCTTGGCGCAAGCCAGCGCCGAGGCACCCAGCGCCAGCCCTGAAGCCCCAAGCGCTTCGCCCGCGGTAACAACGCCCCCCGCTGCCAGCCCTGCCGGGGGGGCGGCCAAGCCCTTTGGCTTGCCCCAGCTGCAAGCCCCTTTGAGCGAACTCACCACGTGGTCGGGCGCTTCCTTTTTTGGTGCTGCGCCCGCCGGCGCGGTCTTGAGTGGCGCGCTGCTGGCGGTGGGTGCCCTGCATTCAGCCAGCAAAGACAAAGGCAACAACCAAGCCGATACCGATGCCGACGCCAGTGCCGAGATCCAAGCGCCCACGCTGCTCAGCGCCGACATCCGCAACAGTGCTGGCAACCAACTGGTTTTGCGCTACAACGAGAATTTGAGCAACGTGTTGCCAGCGGCCAGTGCCTTCCAGGTATTGGTCGATGGCTTCAGCATCCCTGTGACCACCGTGGCCCGTGGCAGCGACCAAACCAGCATCGTGCTGGGCTTGGGCATTCCTGTCACCACTGAGCGGCAAGTCTCGGTCAGTCTGCGAGACGGCAGCGAGATCAAAGACTTGAACGACAACATCGCCAACACTTTTCGCAACCAAGCGGTGACTGTGACCGATTTGGTCGCCCCCACTTTGCTTGCCACCCGGGCCTTCAACCACCCGGACCCCAGCGTTAACAGCGCGTTCATTGTTTTGCGTTTTTCGGAGCCCCTTTTGAGCACCAGCTTGCTCGACCCTGCCAGTTTCCAAGTTCGGGTTGGGGGCGTTTTGCAAAACATCACGGCCCAAGAGGTGCTGGGCGACTCGGTGCGTTTAACGCTGGGCGGGCCCATCACCGGGTCCAACCCCCTCATCAGTTTGAGCTACTCACCGCCATCCGACAGCACCCAAGCACTGCAAGACAATGCCAACAACTTGGCCGCGGTCATTGGCCCACTGGGGGGCATTGCCGTCTCTTTGAGCCTCGACACCACAGCCCCTGCGCTGGTCAATGATCTGGCGGTCGCAGCCACCGAACGCCAAGTGCGCGTGGTCCGGCTGCGCTTTACCGAAGAGCTGAATGCAGGCGAGTTGCCAACGGCAGACGCTTTCTCGGTCAGCGTCAGCAGTGGCGGCAACACCACCAGCGTGGCGGTGAGCAGCTTGAAATTGGAAGGCTCGGAATTGAGCTTGACGCTGGCCGACAGCGTGACCGATGCATTGGCTGGCTTGCGGGTGGCCTACACACCCCCCAGCACCGGTCTGCGGCTCAAAGACTGGGCAGGCAACCCAGCCGCCGCTTTTGAGCGAGAGGTCACGCTGATCGACACGATCCCGCCACTTTTGGTGGCCAGCCGATTCACCAACGAACGCACGCTGGAGCTGAGCTTCAACGAAGACCTTGCCAGCTTGGGCCCTGCTGCTGGCGCTTTTGGCCTGACCGCCAATGGCGGTACGCTGCTCACCCCCGTGAGCAGCGTGGTGTCGGGCAGAACGCTCAGCTTGGGCTTTGCCAGCGCCGTGCAAAGCGGCCAAACGGCCAGTTTGGTCTACAGCGCGCCCACCAACGATCCCAGCCTCCTGAACCGCGCTTTGCAAGACAGCTTAGGCAACGACAGCACGGGCTTCACGCACACCTTGGACACCACAGGCCCCAGCCTGGTCTCTGCCCAGACCAGCGAAAACGGCCTGCGCGTGCTGCTCAATTACAACGAAATATTGCTCAGCCCCAACGCCAACGGCACGCCGGTCATTCCTGCGGTCGCTGCCAATGCCTTTGTGATCTTGAAAAGCGATGGCAGCCGCATTGCTGTCAACGCCGTCACCATTGCGAACACACAGGTACAGTTGGACTTGGCCCGTGCCATCTTGCCAGACGACACCGTGAGCGTCGTCTACAACGCTCCTGCCGCCAACATAGGGGTGAACAATGCGGCCTTGCAAGACAGCAGCGGCAACGATGCGGCCGCTTTGGGCAGTGGTGTCACCGGTCAGGCGCTTGTCAACGCCACCGCGTTATCGGTATTTAGACCCCAACTGAACTCCAACACCGCCGCCTTGGATCAAGTGATCCTGCAGTTCAACGAGGCCATCACCAGCGACTTACCCCCAAGCAGCGCCTTCACGGTCAAGGCTGGCACGGCCACGCAAACCATCACAGGCATCACCCGCGACCCCGCCGACAACTCGAAATTGGTGTTGACCTTGAGCGGCAGCATCGACGATGCAGGCCCTTTGCTGCTGAGCTACACGCCACCCACCAGCAACCCAGTCAGAGGCAGCAGCGGCAAAACATTGGGCAGCATCACCGATCGAAATTTTGGCGAATTGATCACCTCCACCGCCGGTGCGGAGACTTTGACCGGTGCTGCCAACCGGGTGGACTACTTTTTGGGCAGCGCGGGCAACGACACCCTGACAGGCGCTGGCGGTGCAGATGTCTTTGTTTGGCCTGATTTCGCTGGCGCAGGGCCAGGCGGGTTCACGCAGACCTTGACGGACTTCGGCTTCAAAAGAGGCAATGGCGCTTTGCAAGGCAGCGCCGAAGCCGATCAGCTGGACTTGCGCCAGTTGCTCGATGCCTACTCACAAATCAACGAAAACCAGTTTTTGAGGGCCGTCAAAAACGCCAACAACAAATTGGTGCTCGAGATCGACCACAACGGCGGGACGACTTTCGAGCCTACGGCCAATTTGCTGTTCGACAACCTGACATTCACGACCAACGACCAGTTGCAGGTCAATGGCCAGTTCATCCCCCACACCGTCAACGCCATCAGCAGCAACCTGACACTGGCTAACTTTGTGGAACACCTGCGCATTGAGGGCCAGTTGACGCTGCTCTGAATTGGCTTGAACGCCCAGCTTGCGGCTTTTGGCGCGGCCACAAGCCCAGAGCTGGCGCCGCTCTACAACAAAGGCCGCAATTCACGCGCCGCCTGCTGCAGCAATGGCAGCCATTGCCGCTCAAGCATTGCAGCGCTCAATTGTTCGGCCGTGCCCACCACGTTCAGCGCCGCCAGCGTCTGGCCCTGCATGTTGCGCAGCGGTACAGCCAAAGCGTGGATGCCCAGCTCATGGGCATCGCGCGCCAGACTGTGGTCTTCGCGCCGCACTTGCGCGATCATGGCGCTGAACTGGCCAGCGTTCACCTCGGTGTGCGGTGTGATGCGCGCCAACTCGCATCCTTGCAACCAAGCGTCGAAAACGGCCACGGGCAGGTTGGCCAACAACACCCGGCCGGTCGAGGTGGCGTGCGCGGGCAAACGCGCGCCCAAATGCAGGCCATAGGCCAACAGCCGCACCGGCTCGGCCACCCCGGCGCTGCGCGCCACGATCACGCACTCTGCACCATCGAGCACCACCGCACTGAAAGCCGCTTGTGTTTGCGCCGCCAAGCGGTTCAAGGTGGGTTGCAGCGTGCGCGGCAAGCGCGAGCTGGCCAAGTAACTGCCCGCCAAACGCAGCACCCTGGGCGACAACCAAAAATAGGCACCATCGGTTTCCAGGTAAGCCAACTCGGCCAGGGTCAGCAAATGACGCCGCGCCGCCGCCCGCGTCAGCCCGGTGCGCTGCGCCGCCAGCGTGGCGTTCAGGCGTTGGCGCTCGGTGTCAAAAGCCTCCAGCACGGCCAGGCCCTTGGCCAGACCCAGGATGAAATCTGCTTTGGCCATGCGCATGCGGTTTTTGGGGGTCATCATTTTGCGCGATCATCGCACAAATTTTCCGATCACCGCGCAATCGAGACCCGGGCTCCAGCGCTCGAGGGCGCAAGCCCCTAAGCTGTGGTTCATAGAAAACACCTACAGCCAGCCCATGAGCACCACCCGCACCCAAGTCGCCATCGTCGGCGCAGGCCCCTCGGGTTTGCTGCTGGGGCAGCTTCTTTTCAAAGCCGGCATCGACGCCGTCATCGTGGAGCGCCAAAGCCCCGCACATGTGCTGTCGCGCATCCGCGCGGGCGTGCTGGAGCAAGTCACCATGGACCTTTTGGACGAAGCGGGCGTGGGCCAGCGCATGCACCGCGAAGGCCTGATCCACGGCGGATTTGATTTGCTCTTCAAGGGCGCGCGCCACCGCATCGACATGAACCAGCTCACGCGTGGCAAAAACGTGGTGGTGTACGGCCAAACCGAAGTCACCCGCGACCTGATGGACGCCCGCCAGGCACAAGGTTTGCCAACGGTGTACGAGGCGGACAAGGTGCAAGTGCACGATTTCGACAGCGCCAAGCCGCGCGTGACCTACGAAAAAGATGGCCAAACCCACGCCATCGCCTGCGACTTCATTGCGGGCTGCGACGGTTTTCACGGCGTGTGCCGAGCCAGCGCACCCCCAAGCGCCGTTAAAGAATACGAAAAGGTCTACCCCTTTGGCTGGCTGGGCGTGTTGTCCGACACGCCGCCCGTGCACCACGAACTGATTTACGTCAACAGCACCCGGGGCTTTGCCCTGTGCTCGCAGCGCAGCGCCACGCGCAGCCGCTACTACCTGCAAGTGCCCACCACCGACACAGCAGCGCAGTGGTCTGACGAGGCCTTTTGGGCCGAGCTGCGCCTTCGCCTGGACCCCGAGGCCTGCGCGCATTTGGTGACCGGGCCCAGCATCGAAAAAAGCATCGCCCCGCTGCGCAGCTTTGTCACCGAGCCCATGCGCTTTGGCCGCCTGTTTTTGGCGGGCGACGCCGCGCACATCGTGCCGCCCACCGGCGCCAAGGGCCTGAACCTGGCGGCCACCGATGTGAAGTATTTGCAGGCCGCCTTCATCGAGTTTTATGCCGAGCACAGCCAAGCGGGCATCCACGCCTACTCCGAGCGCTGCCTGCGCCGCGTGTGGCGTGCCGAGCGCTTTTCATGGTGGTTCACCAGCTTGATGCACCACTTTCCAGAAAACGGCGAGATCGGCCAAAAATTCCAAGACGCCGAGTTGGATTATTTGGTGCACAGCGAGGCGGGCTCGCTCAGCTTGGCCGAAAACTACGTGGGCTTGCCGCTGAACTTTGGCGAATGACCATGCCTTGTTCTCCCCTGCCATGGTCCAAAGCCCCATGATTTTTGCAGGCTGCTTTTTGCCGCATCCGCCCAATCACAGGGCTTGGACCGCTCAAGGCTGCGCGATGGTCACGGCATGCATCGATCGCCGCCCGCCTCGCCCTGGTGAGCTTGCGCGGCGGCGCAGCGGCGCAAGTGACGCAAGTGACGCAAGTGACGCGCGCAAACAGGCTGTCTGGGTGTCTACAATCTTGCGGTGACCACCCCAAACCACCAGGCGAACGCGCGCCGCCCCATCCGCGAACTGCCCGATGAACTGATCAGCCAAATTGCCGCCGGTGAGGTGGTCGAACGCCCGGCCTCGGTGGTGCGCGAATTGGTCGACAACGCCATGGACGCTGGGGCGCAGAGCATCACGCTGCGCCTGATGGGCGGCGGCACCCGGCTGATTGCGGTGGAGGACGACGGCGGCGGCATTGCGCCTGAGGAGTTGGCCACCGCCTTGAAGCGCCACGCCACCAGCAAGATCGGCACCCTGGACGAACTCGAATCGGTGCTGACCATGGGCTTTCGGGGCGAGGCGCTGGCGGCCATCAACTCGGTGTCCGAACTCAGCTTGCTCTCGCGCATGGACAGCCAGCCCAGTGCGTTCGCACTCGATGGCCAAAGCGGGGAAATCCGCCCGGCGGCCCGTGCTGTGGGCACCACGGTGGAGGTGAAAGAGCTGTTTTTTTCCACCCCCGCCCGGCGCAAATTTTTGAAAAGCGACAGCACCGAGCTGGCGCACTGCATCGAGGCGGTGCGCCGTCACGCCTTGGCCCGCCCAGACGTGGGCTTTGCCATTTGGCACGAGGGCAAGCTGCTCGAGCAGTGGCGCGTGCACCCGGGCGCAGCGGGGCTGGCGCAGCGGCTGGCCGATGTGCTGGGAGGCGAGTTTGTGGCCCAGTCCATTCCTGTCGACTTCCATGCCGGGCCGCTGCGGGTGATGGGCCGCGCCGGCCTGCCCGACGCCGCACGTTCGCGCCCAGACCACCAATTTGCCTATGTGAACGGCCGCTTTGTGCGCGACAAAGTGGTCATGCACGGCGCGCGCAGCGCCTACGAAGATGTGTTGCACGGCCACAAGCAACCGGCCTACGTGCTGTTCATGCAGATCGACCCCGGCTTGGTCGATGTGAACGTGCACCCGACCAAGATCGAGGTGCGTTTTCGCGACAGCCGGGCGGTGCACCAAGCGGTCAAGCACGCATTGGAAAAGGCGCTGGCCGCGCCGCGAGCGCACCTGCTCAGCGGTGCCCAGACCGACGCCGTGGGCACGGCATCACCGGGTGCTTTGGCCGCATCGGCCCCGGACTTTGAATTGAAAAACGGCCCGGCCCCTAGGGCCCTGCCCGAGTCGGCGGCCTGGCAGCAAAGCGGCATGGCTTTCGAGCGTGCTGGCCCTTCGACCTTTTCTGCACCGAGCTACAAACCGACCGACTTTGTGCGGCCCCGCGTGGACGGCGATCGTGCCATGGCCGACCTGAAAGCGCTGTGGAACCCGTCTGAGCGCAGTCAAGCGCTTGGTGCGCAAGAAGCCCGCC
The DNA here is from genome assembly GCF_044361645.1 of Limnohabitans sp. Classification (GTDB taxonomy): domain Bacteria; phylum Pseudomonadota; class Gammaproteobacteria; order Burkholderiales; family Burkholderiaceae_C; genus Limnohabitans_A. The sequence goes on from NZ_JBIKIL010000079.1 coordinate 7,799, forward strand.
CTGCCGATTGGCCAGCCCCATTCGCGGCCGGAGACCGCTCCCACACAACACCACCCCCCGTAGGAGCGGTCTCTGACCGCGATCAGCCCCCGCCCTCCCCCGTAGGAGCGGTCTCCGACCGCGATCAGCCCTCGCCAAACGCCAACGCGGCCGACAACCCCTGGCCTCTGGGCCGCGCCGTCGCCCAACTGCATGGCGTGTACATCCTGGCCGAAAACAAACAAGGCCTGGTGGTGGTGGACATGCACGCGGCGCACGAACGCATCGTGTACGAACGCCTGAAAAACCAACTGAACGCCTCGGGCGCTGACGGCCCGCGCATTGCCAGCCAGCCGCTGCTCATCCCCGCCACCTTTGCCGCGCACCCCACCGAGGTGGCCACCGCCGAGGCCTGCGCCGAGGCTTTGGAACAATTGGGCATGCAGATCACACCCCTGTCGGCCAAAACCCTGGCGGTACGCGCCGTGCCCACCAGCTTGGCCCAAGGCGACGCGGTGGAACTGGCCCGCAGCGTGTTGGCGGAACTGGCCCAACACGACGCCAGCACCGTGGTGCAAAGGGCGCAAAACGAGATTTTGGCCAGCATGGCCTGCCACGGCGCGGTGCGCGCCAACCGCCGCTTGACGCTGGACGAGATGAACGCCTTGCTGCGCCAAATGGAAGACACCGAACGCTCGGACCAATGCAACCACGGCCGCCCCACATGGCGTCAGATGGCCATGCGGGATTTGGACGCGCTGTTTTTGCGCGGTCGGTGATGGGTGTTTCATCGTCTCAATTTGCATCCCAGACAGGCCATCATCTGGCTCCAACGCGTTGTCGGCTTGAATCCGGGTCGGCTGTGCCCGCCGCGCGAACTGCCCGATTGACCCAGCCCAGCGCGCATGCGGGCAGCCGTGCACCGGCCTGGCACAGCGCCGCGCCCTGAAGAAACCACTTCCCGCACAGCCGAAGACCCAAGAGCCCCGCCCTCAACATGCCCGCCAAAATCGTCGTCCTGCTCCTGGCCCTGCTGCTGGGACTGCAACCGGTCACCACCGACCTGTATTTGCCCGCCCTGCCCGCCATCACCGAAGGCTTTGGGGCCGGCATGGGCCAAGCCCAACTCACCCTCACGGCTTTGCTGCTCGCCTTTGGCCTGTCCCAATTGGTCTGGGGCCCCATGTCGGACCGCTATGGCCGCAGACCCATCTTGCTGTGGGGCATGGCCGCTTATGTGCTCGCCTCGGTGGCCTGTGCCTTTGCGCCCAGCATGGCCTGGCTGATCGCAGGCCGCGCACTGCAAGGCGTGGCCATGGGTGCGGGCGTGATGGCCGCGCGGGCCGTGGTGCGTGACCTGTATGCCCCGGCCCAAGGGGCCAACGTCATGTCGCAAGCGCTGACAGGCTTGGGCCTCATCGCCTGCGCCTGCGCGCCGCTGGGTGGCATCTTGACCGACACCCTGGGCTGGCGCGTGGCACTTTTGGCTTTGGCCGCGTTTGGGGTCGTCACCTTTGGCCTGCTGCTGTGGCGCTTTGAAGAAACCCTGAGCCAAGCCAACCCCAAGGCACTTGAACTGCGCGGCCTTTTGAAATCCAATTGGCAAATTTTGCAAAACCCCACTTTTCGCGCTTGGAACGCGCTGTCGACCGGCTCTTATATGGGCTTGTTCACCTTTTTGGCCAGCTCGTCCTTTGTCTTCACCCGCAGCATGGGCTACAGCAAAACAGCCTATGGTTTTTTCATGCTGAGCATGTCGCTGTCCTACATCGTGGGCACCTTTTGGTGCCGCTGGATGCTGCGCCGCACCAGCATCCACCGCACCGTGGGCGTGGCCGCCGTGCTCACGCTGTCAAGCGGCATCAGCATGGCCGCACTGGCCTATGCGGGCCGTGGCCAAAGCTGGTACGGCGCGGCCTGTGTGATGGGGCCCATCTACCTGTACATGCTGGGCCACGGCGTGCACCAGTCTTGCGGTCAAAGCGGTGCGGTGGCACCATTTCCTGAGCGGGCGGGCACCGCCTCGGCGCTGAATGGTTTTTTGATGATGCTGGGGGCCTTTTTCATGGGCAGCTGGCTGGGCACGCAAATGCACGAACCCGTCTTGGCGCTGGCCCATGGCCTGCTGCTGTGCAGCGTGTTCATCGCCGTGGTGGCCTGGACCGTGGTGCAGCGGCACGGGCGCGCAGCCCCACAAGTCCCACAAGTCACACAAGGCGCACGCGCCTGAGCCCGCATGAACTCGGACGCCCGCACCATCCCACAGCGGCCTGAACGGCCCCAGCGGGGCATCGACGCCATCGCCATCGTCGGCCCCACCGCCAGCGGAAAAACAGCAGCAGCACTGGCCCTGGCCGAGAGCTTGGCCCCACGAGGCGGCGCAGAAATCATCAGCGTCGACTCGGCCCTGGTCTACCGGGGCATGGACATCGGCACCGCCAAACCCAGCCCCGCCGAATTGGCGGCCGTGCCCCATCACCTGATCGACACGCTGGACCCACGGCAAAACTACAGCGCCGCCGAATTTGCCAAAGACGCCACCCGGCTCATCCAAGACATCGGCGCACGCGGAAAAACACCGCTGCTGGTGGGCGGCACCATGCTTTACCTGAAAGCGCTGCTCGAAGGCCTGAACGACGCCCCCCCAGCCAAGCCCGAGATCCGCGCCCAAATTCACCAACAAGCCGAGCAACTGGGCTGGCCCGCACTGCACGCACGGCTGGCCCAAGTGGACCCGGCCAGTGCCGCCCGCCTGGCCCCCGGCGACAGCCAACGCATCGGCCGGGCGCTCGAAGTCTGGACCGCGACGGGCCAGACCCTCACCTCTTTTCACCAAAGCGCCAAAGCCCAAGCGCCCGACTGGCGCATCCCCATCATCAGCCTGGAGCCGCTCGAGCGCGCCTGGCTGCACCAACGCATTGCCCTGCGCTTTGCGCAAATGATGGCGGCAGGCTTCATGGACGAGGTGAAGGCTTTGCGGGCCCGCGGCGACCTGCACCCCGACCTGCCCTCGCTGCGCTGCGTGGGCTACCGCCAAGCCTGGCAGGGGCTGGATGCGGGCTGGCGCGACGCCGAGATCTGCGAACGCGGCATCTTCGCCACCCGCCAACTGGCCAAACGACAAATCACCTGGCTGCGCAGCACGCCGCAGCGGCTGGTGGTGCAGGCCGAGGCGGCCGACGCGGTGCAGCAGGTGCAACTCGCGGCCATGCAGGCGCTGCGGGCTGAACAGCGCTTGTAGCGGGGACAAAGGCCTGTCGATCGCATCGCCCCTGACCGATCCTGCCGACATCGCCAAAGCACACACCCATCTCTGATGCCAGGTCTGCCTGCGCGGCCGAACGGCAAGGCAACACCTCGCACCGGCCCTTGACGAAGAGCCGCATCAAACCCAAGCCCTGACAGCGTCCTGCGCAATCAAGGGGCGGCGGTCAAGCCCTCTGCACACCCCTTGAAAATGCTCGGTTTTGGCTGGCTTTGCGTATTTTGATGGGCATCAATATTGAAGTACTTATTACCGCTTAAGTAGCGTACACCTCAAATCATGATGTCAATTTTGATCCTCACCTTGCCCACCCAGCCCAATGCGGTACGCGTGCGGGTCTGGCGCAACCTCAAGGCGCTGGGTTGTGGCGCACTGCGCGACGGGGCCTACCTGTTGCCACAGGCACACGCAGCTTTGTTCGAGCCCATCGCGGCCGAAGTGCTGGAGCACGGCGGCTGGGCGATGGTCTTGTCGCTCTCGCCCCACAAACCTGGCCAAGAAGAAGCGTTGATGGCCCTGTTTGACCGTGCACAGGCCTACGCCCTTTGGCGCGACACCGCCACGGCTTTGCAAGCTGATTTGCCCAACTTGGGTGAAACGGAGTCGCGCCGCCGCGCCCGGGCCATCGCCGAGGCGCTGCACGCCTTGCGCCGCATCGATTACTACCCCGGTGCCGCTTCAGCGCAAGCCACACACACACTGGACGCGCTTGGCCAGGCGCTGGACGCCCAGTTTTCAAAAGGTGAACCGCAAGCCCAAACTGACCACGGCATAGCGCGCCTCGATGTGCGCCAATTTCAGGGCAAGCGATGGGCCACCCGGGCCAGGCCCTGGGTAGACCGACTGGCCTGCGCTTGGTTGATCCGTCGCTTCATCGATCCCCAGGCCCGTTTTGTCTGGTTGGCCGTGACCGCACAGGGGGTGAGCGCGCCGCGCGGCACCGTGGGCTTCGACTACGACGGTGCGCGTTTCTCCCATGTCGGCGCGCGCGTGAGCTTTGAGGTGTTGCTGCTGGCCTTTGGCCTGGACAGTGACACGCGGCTGCAACACATGGCCAGCCTGGTGCACTTTTTAGATGCCGGGGGCATGCCCGTACAAGAAGCCGCTGGCCTTGAAAGCGTGCTGGCCGGGCTGCGCGAACTGCACAGCGATGACGATGCTTTGCTTGCAGCGGCTGGCGCCGTGTTCGACGCCCTCTACGCCGCACCACGATCTTGAGACCCACCACATGAACCCCAAGCATTCACCCAAGCCCCCAGGCAGCGCAGACCAGGTCGCTCCCGCTTCGGTCAGCTTTGCCCAGGCTTTTCGGTTTTGGCTACAACTGGGCTTCGTCAGTTTTGGCGGTCCGGCCGGACAAATCGCCATCATGCATGCCGAGCTGGTCGAGCGCCGCCGCTGGATCAGTGAAAAGAGATTTCTACACGCCCTGAACTTCTGCATGTTGCTGCCTGGCCCTGAAGCGCAGCAATTGACCATTTACATCGGCTGGCTGATGTTTCGCACCTGGGGCGGCATCGTCGCTGGTGTGCTGTTTGTACTGCCCTCACTGTTCATTTTGGTGGGCTTGAGTTGGGTCTACTTGCGCTTTGGCGATGTGCCGCTGGTGGCGGGTTTGTTTTACGGGCTCAAGCCGGCCGTGACCGCCTTGGTCATGCACGCGGCTCACCGCATCGGCACACGGACACTGAAAAATCGCTGGATGTGGGGCATCGCAGCGGCATCTTTTGCAGCGATCTTTGCGCTCGACACGCCGTTCCCGGCCATTGTGCTGGCAGCGGCGCTCATCGGTCACTTCGGCGCGCGGCGCTGGCCTGCCGTGTTTGCGCTGGGTGGCGGGCATGGCAATGCCCAACACCACTATGGCCCGGCCCTCATCGACGACGACACACCGACACCGGCCCACGCCCGTTTCTCGCGCAGCCACTTGGTCAAGGTGCTTGCGGTCGGCTTGGGCCTGTGGTTACTGACCATGGCGCTGTTGCTCGTTTTGAATGGCCTGCAAGGCACGCTCACGCTGATGGCTTGGTTCTTCACCAAGGCGGCGCTGCTGACCTTCGGCGGTGCCTACGCCGTCTTGCCCTACGTCTACCAGGGCGCTGTCGAGACCTACCAATGGCTCAGCGGTCCGCAAATGATCGACGGCTTGGCGCTGGGCGAGTCGACCCCCGGGCCGCTCATCATGGTGGTGGCCTTTGTCGGGTTTTTGGGCGGCGCAGCGAAAGAAGTACTGGGGCCAGACGCATGGTTTCTGGGCGGCGCTTTGGCCGCCGTGGTGGTGACGTTTTTCACCTTTTTACCCTCGTTCGTGTTCATCTTCGCAGCAGGCCCAGCGGTCGAGGCCAGCCACGGCAAGCTGGGCTTGACAGCACCGCTGTCGGCCATCACCGCAGCGGTGGTGGGCGTGATCCTGAACCTCGCGATGTTCTTTGCCTACCACGTGCTCTGGCCGCAGGGCTTTGGCGGGCATTTCGACAGCGCATCAGCCGTCATCGCTGCCGCCGCAGCGGTGGCGCTGTTTCGCTACAAGGTGGGCGTGCTGCCCTTGCTGGGCGTTTGCGCCATCACCGGTCTGCTGGCCAGCCCGTTTTTTTCACTCACCACCTGAAGGCGCTTTCATGAACGCACAGATCCAAGCCCTGCCTTTTGGCGTCGAGGCCCTGAACGGTCTCTCGGCCAAGCTCATCAACAGCCACCACCAGCACAACCATGGCGGCGCGGTCAAACGGCTCAACGCGATCCGCGAACAGCTCGCAGGCATCGACTTTGCCGCCGCGCCGGGTTTCCTGCTCAATGGCTTGAAGCACGAAGAGCTGATCGCCACCAACTCGATGCTGCTGCACGAGCTGTACTTTGACAGCCTGGGCAGTGACGGGTCATCGATGGAGCCCGCCTGCGCATTGGCGCTGAGCGCCAATTTCGGCAGCGTTGAACGCTGGCGCGAAGAATTCACAGCTTGCGCCAAAGCCCTGGGTGGTGGCTCGGGCTGGATGCTGCTCGTGTTTCAAGCACGCGAAGGCCGCTTGGTCAACCAGTGGGCAGCTGACCACACGCACGCGCTGGCCGGTGGCGTGCCCATCTTGGCGCTGGACATGTATGAACACGCCTACCACTTGGACTTTGGGGCGAACGCTGGCGCCTACGTTGATGCTTTCATGAGCCATATTCACTGGACGGCGGTTTATGCCCGCTACCAACATGCCGTCAGCTCTGCAAGCCACGCCTTGGGCATGAGCGCACAGGCGATGAAAGACGCCATGGGCGAGGCAATGGCTCAAGCATCGGGCGAGGCAAGGGCTCAAGCGATGGGCGATGCCATGTTGATCGATGTGCGCCGAGCGGCTGTGTTTGAAAAAGCCAGTACCCAGATTCGCGCTGCCACCTGGCACGACCCCGCCGAGCTGGACACTTGGGTGCGCACCATGCCAAAAGACAAACCCGTGATCGCTTACTGCGTCTACGGCCACGAGGTCAGCCGAGCAGTCGCGCTGCGCTTGCGCGCAGCAGGCCTGCAAGCCCATTTTTTGCAGGGCGGTATCGACGCTTGGCAAACCCAGGGCCTGCCCACCCAGCCCAAAAGTAGCCACTGAAAAAGCCCTTCCAACGGCCAACAGAACATGGGCGCGCTGATGGGACGCGCTTCTTTTTTGTCATCTCTGGTTTTTTTAGTCATCTCTGGCTCATCTTGTCATCCCGAGCGAAGACCCGAGGTTCAGTGTGCACTGCCGCCCTTTGCCAACACCCTCTGTGCTTGGTGGCTCTCGGCTCAGGGCCAGGACGGCTGAGACAACGGCCTCGATGACAGCCGCCTCAAGGGTGCAAAAGAACAGGTCAAGCTTAGCCTCAAGCACTGAAGACTTCACAGTGCCGCATCCATCAAAGTTGCGCGCAGGCCCGGCGGCGGTGTGGGCAGTGCCATGGCTTGGTGGTCTGCACAGCAGGCCGTGCGCCAGCCAAACACCCCGGTATCTGGCCAAAATTGATGGGGAAAAGTCTAAATATCACCAAAATTTTTGATTTACTTATTTTTAATCTATAAAATTCTGTTGCTAAACACTAGATTGACAAATTCACATTCAAATCACCCCTTTGCGTGCGTCCCCGTGTCGCCGCCTTGCCTGATTCCCAGACCTCAACATGTCCCCGATTCGATCCATCAGCGTTCGCAATAAAAATTCTGGCGAAGGGGTCCAGTTTCCGGTCGCTGGGCAAAAGCCGTCTTTTGCAGTGGCCCCAAAAGCCGCATTGACCGTGCATGTTGCGCTCAAAGAGGGTGCTGTCGAGCCCAAGCTCCAGCTCAAAAAAGTCGGCCATGACTTGGTGTTGGTGAGCGAGCATGACGAGGTTTTGGTGTTCACAGATTTTTACCTGGCGCCATCTGCATCGCTTGAAGCACTGTCTTTCGTCACGGCTGCAGGGGGCTCAATAGACCCATTGGCCTCTGACAATTTGGATGTGATCACCGCAAGCAACTCAAGCTCGGCTTCTGAGGGCGCTGCTGTCGCGATGGCGAGCCCGCTGCTCGGGCCTTTGGCCGGGCTGGCTGCTTTGTTGGGTGCTGGTGCTGGTGCTGGTGCTGGTGCTGGTATTGGTGATGGTGGCAATGCTGGTATTGATGATGATGCTGCGGCTGCTGGTGGCCATCCTGAACAAGCCGTGGCCAGCGTGGACTATCGGGTCTCAGTGGCATTGGGGCCCTTGATCGATGGTGGCGTGGGCGCCAAAGTGGTGTTTTACAGAGCCGACACAGGGGCCCCACTGGGCGAGACTGCACAGTTTGAAGACGGCCAATTTGTTTTCACAGACCGTTCGGGCTACCGAGGACACTTGCTTGTGAAAATGGTCGATGCTGACCGCGATCCAGACTATCTGGACGAGGCCACTAACCACGCGAGCCACATTGAATCTGAACTTTGGCTGTCCACCCAGATTGCGGCCAATGACCAAACCGTCAAGCTGACACTGTCTCCCCTGAGTACCTTGGCAGTGATGAAAGCCTTGGCTTTGCCTGCGGGCGATGATGTGTTGACCCAGCTGCTCAGGGCCGCGCCTGAGGCCGCTGATTTTGAGGCGGCAAACCGGGCTGTGGCGAGCGTTTTTCTGGGGTCAAGTGTTGACTTGGCCAGGCAATCTGTGGTGTTCGCTGTCACCCCGCTGGGCGCGCCCATGCAGCCCAATGCCTATGGCAAGGCCTTGGCGGTGATCTCTACCCTGGAGATGCAGGTGGGCTTGTCCACCCTGTCGGTCTTAGAGCTGCTCATGCAGTCACTGCGCAGCGACGGTGCAAACGCCTCCATGGACACTGGCTTGGGCGCTGTTTGGCTGCGAAATGCCGCGCTCGAGCCCAGCGCAGCGGGTCAAAAACTCTCCGCCAGCACACCCTTGGTCTTGGCCACTGAAGCCATGGCTTCAGTGCAAAGAACGACCAGCAACTTGGATCCGAGTGCGCTTGCAAAGCTCAACCCCGCAGAAATCCACTCGCACAGTGCCGCTTGGGTCAGCGGCCTGCACGCTGAGTTGCTGGCTGTTTTAACGCCCCTGCAGGTCAACGCCTTGGGCCTTCACATCCGTGCGCTGAGTCCAAGCGCCTTGAGCGGTTTGAGCAAGGCCGTTTTCAGCCGCCTCGAGCCTGCCCAATTGGCCGCCTTGACGGCCCCACAAGTGGCCCATTTGTCCGCCCAGCAAGTCAATGCATTGACGGCTCAGCAATTGCTTTCTTTGCAGCACAGCTTGGCTCACTTGCCCAGCTTGACGCCCCATGACAGCTTGGTTTTCAGCATAAACGGCATTGCCGAAGTCGCCGATCAGGGCCTGGCCAAAACCCTTGAACTGACGCTCTACTTTGATCGCCCGATGTACGGGCTCACATCTGGCAGCACCAACCAAGTTCTGCATGTGAACGGTCAGGCCCTCAACGCATCATGGAAAGGGCAAGACAACAGCCACTCACGCACACTGAGCACCCTTCTCAAGCCCGGTCTAGAGGGCCAAGTGCAGGTCAATACCCAGGCACTTCAAAGTTTGCTGACAGCGTCCACATTGCGCGATAGCCATGACTTTGGCTTGGCTTTTGTGGCCACGGCAGGTGTGATTCCTGAAGTCACCAACGGACCTGTGATCGACACCCAAGCCCCTTCAGCCCCCACACTGGTCTTGGGCGCGGGTGTGGGTGACGGTGCCACCATGGCCGAGGCCACAGCCACAGGCGGCGTGCTGACCGTGACTGCCGAATCCGGTGCCAGCACGGTGGTGCGCTTCACGCGCAGTGGTGGTGGCTCGTTGAGCAAAACCCTGACTGGTACAGGAGCGGCCCAAGCGGTGGTCTTGAGCGCAGACGATTTGCTCAGCTTGGGCGATGGCACAGTGAACG
>NZ_JBIKIL010000221.1:0-2509 GCF_044361645.1 Limnohabitans sp.
ATTTTTGTTTGGCCTCGATGTGGCTGGGATGGGTTCCCAACGCTTTGAGGCCATCCATGGTTTCCCAATAGTAGGTGGCATTGCGACGTTTGCCATCGTCTGAAGCCCACTCTTCGACCCCGATAAAGCCGGGCGAGGCTTTAGCCACAGCATCAATGATGGCATTGAGTTCGTTGAACTCAGCGTCGTAGGATCCGGGCTCCCAAATGAATGCAGCACTGAACATGGTTTATGAATGAGGGTTGAGAAAGTAAATTGCCGTTTGGGCAGCGTGTGCGTTGATCGGGTCGAAGGTTTTGGGTTTTGCGTTTTGAGGTGTTCAATCCGTTTGGGCCGGAGTAACCGGACCATTTGCCTTTTCGTTCAGGAAGGCTGGGCGGCCTCAATCGCAGCCGATAACTTGCTCAGAATCCAGTGGACTTCAGTGAATAACTTGCCTTGGCTCGCAACGCACGTCGGTCTTGACAGAGTTGGCGATGAAACATTCGTCGTGGGCCAAGTGGTGCATCTCTTGCAGCTGAGCATGGGTCGGAATCTTGTCCCCAGAAAATTTAACCTCGGGGCGAAGCGTGACGGTGGTCATCATGAGCTTGCCTTCTGGGTTTTTGCCCATCACGCCCTCTGCTGCGTCATGGTAGGTGTCGACCACAAAACCATGTTTGACTGCAAAGGATAAAAACCAAAGCATGTGGCAGCTGGACAGTGAAGCGACGAAGGCCTCTTCGGGATCTACCGCATCGGCCACGGAGTAGGGCAGAGGAACAACGTGAGGGGATGAAGAGCCCGCAATTTCAATGCCGCTGTCGAAGCGCAGGATGTGCTGGCGGCTGTAGCGGTTGTCGGTGAACTTCTGATCAGACCGAGCCCACAGAATTTCGGCGGTGTAGATGGCCATGTTGTTTGTCGCTTGTGAAGTCAAGCTGACGCAGGACTTTGGAGGTCCATGGTCATGAAGACGCTATGGGGGTCAAGTTGATAGTCGCCAAAGGGGCCGCAGGGCCGGAATCCGGCGCTTTCATACAGTTGGTGCGCTGGCGCAAACGTGCTGGCTGGCCCGGTTTCCAGGCTCAGTCGTTGGTAGCCACGCTTGATGGCTTCGCTGATGATGTGATTCAGAATGGCACGACCCGCACCCTGTCGCCGATGGGTGGATGGGGTTCGCATGGATTTGATCTCGCCATGATCAAGGGACAGTTCCTTGAGGGCACCACATCCCAAAAGCTGATCGCCATCGCGAGCGGACCAGAATGAGATTTCGGGGCTCTTGAGTTGGTCCACATCGAGTGCATGAACGCTTTCAGGCGGTGAAAGTTCATGCATGTGGCGCAAGTGCTCGTCGAGCAGCGCATACACATCTGGCCGAGCGGGATCGTCGGGTGCAATGGTCATTGACATGGCAGGTGGTGTTCTCGTCTTGTTGCCCAACTCGCCTCAGCCAAACTCCCGAAACCCCTTGAGCGGCGGCAGCGGCGCGAAGTTGGCCTCGCGTTTTTGTTGCATGGCGCTGATCGCCTCGCGCACATTGGCGTTGCTCCAGATCGCGCCTTGCAGCCAGCCCATGTGGCGCAGGCTGTCTTCGGTGCTGTGGTCGCGGGCGTAGTGCAGCACTTGCTTGGTGCCCCAGATCGCCACGGGCGGTTTGCTGGCAATCTCTTTGGCCGCTTGCAGGGCGGCGACCACGGTGGCTTCGTGGGTGGGCAGCACCTCGTTGACCAGGCCGTGGGCCAGCGCTTTGTCGGCGCTCAGACGTCGGCCTGTGTAGGCCAGTTCTTTGACGAGCGCCATGGGCAACAGCTTGGGCAGGCGTTGCAGGGTGCCCACGTCGGCCACCATGCCGATGTTGATTTCTTGGATGCAGAAAAACGCATCGGCTGAGGCATAGCGCATGCAGCAGGCGGTCACCATGTCCACCGCGCCGCCAATGCAGCCGCCGTGGATGGCCGCGATCACCGGAATGCGCAACTCTTCGAGCAGGGTGAAGGTGTGCTGCATGTCGGTCAGCACGTCGTACACGGCCGAGCGGCCTTCGGCGCTGCTGTCGTCCATCTGGATGGCGCTGCCGAAGGTTTGCAGGTCCATGCCCGCGCTGAAGTGTTTGCCCGTGCTCGAGATCACCAGCGCCCGGGCGGTGCCCGCCTTGTGGATGTCGGTCAGCACCTCGTGCAGCTCGCGCCAAAAGGTGGGGTGCATGGTGTTCATCGCCTCGGGGCGGTTCATCACCAGGTGGGCAACGTGATTTTCAGTCGAGAGGGAAAAGCAGTTCAGCTTGTTCATGGGGTGTCTCCTATTTCAGGCAATGTAGCCGTTTGACTGGGGCGGGCGTGTCCCATTTCAGACATCAAGCAAAATGTGAATTGTTATCTTCACTTTGCGCCGATCGGGCGAATTGATTCGCGTGATTTCAGCGCGGGACATGCACAGAAAGGAGCGCAGTGTTTATGAGCAAGCAGACAGCTAAAGAACCGATTCCCAAATTCAAAACCGAGGCACAAGAGCGCGCCTATTGGGA
>NZ_JBIKIL010000080.1:0-17180 GCF_044361645.1 Limnohabitans sp.
CCTCAAGAACTCCCAGAAAACAGGCTCCATTGAATATCAATGTGGGAGTTTTGAACATTGGGAATGACCCTGAAAGCTAGCATTCATGCGGGTTTCAGGGGTTTCTCAGGGACGACCACCTAGACAAATGAGATAAAACTGCGTTTTTAATGCGCGTAAAGTCTATTTTCACTTTTGTTTTTATGGAGTCAATATGTCACTTATACAAACGCTGGACGAACGCATCAGTTCTACCTTTCAGCCCATTTCTGACGCCATTGTGGGCGTGGTGTTTTATTCGGTGCCGGTGGCGGGCACATCGTTCCCTCTGATTGTGGGCTGGCTCATTGCCGCAGCCATCATTTTTACGTTCTACTTTGGATTTATCCAGTTTCGGGGGTTTGGCCATGCCATCGATGTTGTCAAAGGCAAATACAGCGATCCGAGTCAACCGGGTGAGGTTTCGCCTTTTCAAGCGCTCACTGCTGCTGTTTCGGGCACGGTGGGTTTGGGCAACATTGCCGGTGTGGCCGTGGCCGTTGCCATTGGCGGTGCGGGCGCCACGTTTTGGATGATTTTGGCCGGTATTTTAGGCATGGCTTCTAAGTTCACAGAGGTCACCTTGGGTGTCATGTACCGTGACATTAGGCAACCATCCGGTGTTGTGGCCGGTGGCCCCATGCGCTACCTGTCCAAAGGCCTTGCCGAAATGGGCATGCCCAAGTGGGGCAAGTTTTTGGCAGGGTTTTTTGCCATTTGCTGTGTGGGCGGTGCAATAGGTGGGGGCAATATGTTCCAAGCCAACCAAAGTTTTGCACAGGTGGTTAACGTCACGGGTGGTGCCAACAGCTGGCTGGCTGGCCATGGGTGGTTGTTTGGCCTCATCATGGCTGCGGTTGTTGGTTTGGTGATCATTGGTGGCATCCAATCTATTGCCGCGGTGACGTCCAGGCTCGTTCCAACCATGGCACTGCTGTATTTGGGTGCGGGTTTGGTGGTGTTGGCTGTCAACGCTGACATGATTTTCTGGGCCTTTGGTCAAATTATTGGTGGTGCATTCAGTGCCGAAGGGGTTGCAGGCGGCATGGTGGGCGCACTCATTCAGGGTTTCCGTCGTGCCACCTTCTCCAACGAAGCAGGTATTGGCTCAGCCGCCATTGCCCACTCTGCTGTGCGGACCGACCAGCCAGTTTCCCAAGGTTTTGCCGCCTTGCTTGAGCCGTTTATCGATACCGTGGTCATTTGCACCATGACGGCCTTGGTCATCATCATTACCGGGCATGTCACAGCGGGCGGCGTGACCGAACTGGCCGGCGAGGCCCGCGGGGTGGCGCTCACCTCGGCTGCATTCGGCAGCGCCATATCGTGGTTCCCCTATGTGCTGGCCGTGTGCGTGGTGTTGTTTGCGTTCTCCACCATGATCACCTGGTCTTATTACGGCCTGCAGGCTTGGACTTATTTGTTTGGCGACAGCCGCGCGGCAGACTTGTCGTTCAAGTTCATGTTCTTGTTCTTTGTGGTCATTGGCTCCACCATGAGCTTAGGGCCGGTGATTGACTTTTCCGACTCTATGATTTTTGCCATGGGCATTGCCAACATCATCGGCTTGTATTTCCTCATGCCGGTGGTCAAGCGCGAGCTCAACAAATACTGGGCCGGCATTCAAGATGGCAGCATTGCGCCGCAACTGAAAGCCTAAAGCGCATCACCCAAGCAAAAGCCCCCAACAGGGGGCTTTTTTGTGCGTGCTGAACCCGTTATTGGCTAAACAGTGCCACGTTGCCGCCCGCCGCAGTGGTGTTGATGGTGAGTGTCTGCTCCGCACAAAAGCGCAGTAAATAGTGTGGCCCGCCGGCCTTTGGGCCGCTGCCGCTCAGGCCCTCGCCACCAAAAGGTTGCACGCCCACCACCGCGCCAATCATGTTGCGGTTCACATACACGTTGCCCACACGCGCCGCCGCCGCTAAGGCTTGCGCGCGACTGTCTATGCGGGTTTGAATGCCCAGTGTGAGTCCATAGCCCAGTCGGTTGATGTGTTCCATCATGCCCATGGGCTCGCCCTTGTAGCGCACCACTTGCAGCACCGGCCCAAAAATCTCGGCCTTCACATCGGCCACCGACTGCACCTCAAACATTTGTGGCTGCAGCGTGTGGGGGGCGGCGTCTGTGGCGGTCGGGGGGGTGTTGGGCATCAGGTTCGTGGCTTCGTTTTTCAAGCCTTGCACATGGCGCTCAATGTTGTCGTAGGCCTCACGGTCAATCAGTGGGCCCACATCGGTGGCCAGTTCGGCTGCGGGGCCCACCACCAGCGCTTGGGCTGCGCCGCGCACCATCTCAATCATCGTGTCGGCCACCTCGTCTTGCAAACACAGCAAGCGCAGGGCCGAGCAGCGCTGCCCCGCACTCCTAAACGCACTTTGCACCACCGCATCGGCCACTTGTTCGGGCAGCGCCGTGCTGTCGACCAGCATGGCATTGATGCCCCCGGTTTCGGCAATCAGCGGCACCATCGGCCCGTCTTTTTGGGCCAGTGCAAGCTGAATGATTTTGGCCACCTGTGTGGAGCCCGTAAACACCACACCAGCCACCTGCGGCACCGCAACCAAGGCGGCACCCACCGTCTCGCCAGGCCCGTGCAACAGTTGCAGCGCATCGGCGGGCACACCAGCGGCATGCAACAAGTTCACCGCTTCGCGCGCCACTGCAGGCGTTTGCTCGGCGGGCTTGGCCAACACCGTGTTGCCCGTGACCAGCGCGGCGGCCACTTGCCCCACAAAAATGGCCAGTGGAAAATTCCATGGGCTGATGCACACCCACGCGCCGCGTCCCTCTAAGCGCAGTGTGTTGCTCTCGCCCGTTGGGCCCGGCAATGTGTGCGGGGCCATCACACGCTCGGCATCATTCGCGTAAAAGCGCAAAAAATCCACCGCCTCGCGCACCTCGGCCACCGTGTCGCCCCAAGTCTTGTGGGCCTCGGCCACCATCAACGCGCACAGTTGTGGCAGTCGGGCTTGCATGGCGTTGGCGGCGCGGCGCAGCACGGCTGCGCGTTCGGCCACGGGGGTGTGGTTCCACGGCCCAAACGCCGCCACCGCGCGTTGCACAGCCGGCGCTGCATCGGCCTCTTGGGCCAGTGGCACGTGGGGCACGCCACCGCTTTGGATCAGGGCCGCATAGGCCTGGAGTAAAGGTGCGCGCTGCGCCACCACGGCCAGGTCGAGCCCTTGGCTGTTGGCGCGTTGGTCGCCATACAAGTTCACCGGCAGGGGCAGTGGGCTGCTGGGTTCTAGCCGCAGCGGCGAGGTCAGCAGCGCATCCATACCCACCGACTCATCGGCCAACTGGTGCACAAACGACGAATTGGCCCCGTTCTCCAACAGCCTGCGCACCAAATATGCCAGCAAGTCGCGGTGAGCGCCCACTGGGGCATACACGCGGCAGCGCACCAAGGGGTTCTTCAGCACCTCGCGGTACACCCCTTCGCCCATGCCATGTAGGCGCTGCAGCTCAAACTGCGGTGCACCCGGCAATGCCGTTTCGGCCGTGCTCACCACCCTGGCCGCCAGCTGCAAAATGGCCGCAATCGTGCCCGCATTGTGGGTGGCAAACTGCGCAAACATCACATCGTTGGCGTCGAGCAGCACGCGCGCACACGCCAGGTAGCTCACGTCGGTATGGTGCTTGTGTGTAAACACCGGATAGCCCACCAGACCCAGCTCTTGGGAGCGTTTGATTTCGGCATCCCAGTACGCCCCTTTGACCAAGCGGCACATCACCCGCACGCCATAGCGGCGCGCCAAAGCCACCACATGTTCAATCAGCTCTACCGCCCGGGTTTGGTAGGCTTGCAGCGCCAAGCCAAAACCCACCCACTGCGGGTGGTGCTGCACCACTTGTTGCAGCAAGGCGTCAAACACATCCAATGACAACTCCAGCCGCTCCACCTCCTCGGCATCAATCGTTAAGTTCAAGTTGGCCTGCGCTGCCGCCTCACACAAAGCCCACACGCGGGGCACCAGCTCGACCATCACACGCGCGTGTTGGGCGTCTTCGTAGCGCGGGTGCAGCGCACTGAGCTTGATCGAGATGCCATCCTTGTCTGCCGGGTGGCCTTGTGCGGGGGCCTTTGCCGCAATGGCGGCTATCGCATCTTGGTAGCTGTCCAAGTAACGCTGGGCATCGGCCTCGGTGCGTGCGCCTTCGCCCAGCATGTCAAAGCTAAAGCGCAGCTGTTTATTTGCTTTGTGCGCACTGGCGGCCTCTTTTAAACCCGCTTCAATGGTTTGACCCAAAACAAACTGTCGCCCCAACAGCTGCACCGCGCGCAATGTGGCGGCCACCACCGTGCGCGCGCCCAGTTGGGTCAACAAGCCCGGTGTCTGCCCTTGTTCAGGCAGCAGGTGTTTAGACAATGCAATCGCGCTGGACGACAGGCTTGCCAGTGTCGAGTCTTCGCTGCCATCAAAGTTGGCCCGGCCTAGCTGGTCTGCCGTTAAAGCAATGGCGGTTGCCGTGTCGGGCACGCGCAGCAAGGCTTCGGCCAGCCGCATCAAGGCCAAGCCCTCCGCGCTCGAAATCGGGTACTCCTTGAGCAAACTCTCCATGGCCCAAAAAGGCGGCGGGTTGCGTCGGACAGCCTGCACCCACGGCGCTGCCATTTGGGCAGCAGCGGCCCAATCGAGTGCGCCTTGCAGTGTGGCCAATCGCTGCGCCACCGTATCGGATTCGGGGCGGTAGGGCGAGGGCAGGCGGTCGGTTGAGCGGGGCATGGCAAGACTCCAGTTGGTGAATACGTCAAGTCTCACGCCAAATCAACCAAATAACTCACTAAAATACAAGCCTTAAAGCATCAAAAATATGTCTAGCCATACCGACCTTGACCGCATCGACTTGCGCATTTTGCAAGCCCTGCAACACGATGGGCGCCTGTCCAACCTCAAGTTGGCCGAGACCATAGCCCTGTCGCCCACGGCGGCCTTGTCGCGCACCCAGCGTTTGCAACGCGATGGCTACATCTTGGGCTATGAGGCGCGGCTCAACCCTCTCAAGCTTGGGCGCGGCATGTTGGTGTTTGTCGAGGTGTTGCTCGACCGCACAACCCCCAACGTGTTTGAGGCCTTTCGCGCCAGGGTGCAGGTGCAGGAAGAAATTTTAGAGTGCCATTTGGTGGCGGGTGGGTTTGACTACCTGCTCAAAACCCGTTGCGCCGACATGGCGGCCTACCGCGATTTTGCAAGCAGAGTGCTGTGGCAGCTGCCCGGCGTGCGCGAAACCCGGACTTATGCCGTGATTGAAGAAGTTAAAGACACCCGCCACCTGCCTTTGCGCTAGGCCGCTGGTTTTTTGCATTGAGCGAATTCATCCAGCAGGCCGCATCTTGCCCTGGCCCAAGAGGCCTGCCTGGCCGTCTCCCAATCCAGTTTTTTGGTTGTCGTCAAACAAAACTTTGGTGAAGCCTTCGTCGCACCATTTGGCGGTGGCTGGGCCTGAGGCGGCCCAGGGGAGCAGGCCTTTTTGACCTGGATGCCTTGGGCCTTGGCTTGCTTTGACTCGGCCTTTTACTTCATCGAACTCAGACCCAACAAATTGCCTTCGGTGTCTTGGCAAATGCTCACCCAGCCAAACTCGCCGATGGAAAATTTGGGTCGGATGACACGGCCACCCGCTGACGCGACACGCGCCGCCTCAATTGAACAGTCCTCAACGCTGAAATACACCAGGGTGCCGCCGATCCCGGGTTGTGCATGGCTCGACTTGACCAATGCGCCCCCTGCACCGTAAGTGCCCATGTCTGTTGGAAAAGCCATCATCTGGGTTTCACCTGTTGGATCGCCTATGGGTTCGAGTTTTGTTTGCAGCACGTTTTCGTAAAAAGTGACGGCGCGTTGCATTTCACTGACATACACATCAAACCAGCCGATTGCATTTGACTTGGCCATTGGGCACTCCTTGGGGGTTGAAGAAGTGCCCAGTTTAGGAATCAGTCAAGCGCTTGTATTGTGTAAATCAGACATCGAAGGTGTCGGTGTATTGACCCGGTGTAAAGCCGGTCACCTTGCGAAACGAATGGATGAAATGCGACTGGTCGGCGTACAAATCCAAATAATGTTGCCTGAAAGATTGCTGGACACGCATGACCTTGAGCAAATCGTGCGGTGAAAAACCTGTGCTGTGCTTGAGCGTGCGTTGCAGTTGGCGCGGCGACAGGCCCACCAGCGCAGCCATGTCGGCCACGCTGCTGATGCGATTGAAATTGGCCAAAATTTTCTCGGTCACCAGGTTGCTCACCACCAGATGCGCCGCGATGAACCCATCGACCAATTCAGTCATCAAGGGCTGCATCGCTGCAAACTGAAGGCCCGCGAGTTTTTTGTTCATCGCGACCAAGGGCAATGGCCCTGTGTAGGCGCTGCCCACAAATTGATGGGCAATTTCTTGGGGATTGCCGCGCCACACGCCAGGCAGCAGCTCAATGCCAGCATAGTGAAAAGATCGCCCCAGATTGAGCACCTCATGCTGGGTGCGCAATGCCGTCACGCCCGCAATTTCTGTCTGGCGCAAATTGAACAAGATGTTGACGCAGGCATCGGGCAGGGCATGCAGCAGAAAATCCGCCTCTAAAGTTGCCTCGGTTTTGAGTTCCCAGTAGCAGTGCACCCAACTGGACATGCGCTCAGGTGGCTGATGAACGTTATAACGAACGGAGTGGCTGGTTTTGGCTACACCGTCTTTGATTGGGTCGTACATTGCAGGTCAAAAAAATGGGGATCTGACATTCTGCGTCCAAAAACCAAGGTCGTTTCTGCTCTGGCTTTTTTGAATATCCGTGTTGGACAAGTCAGTTATTGACCGGCGGCAAATTCGTGCAGCCGCCATGCGCCACTCCAGCCGCCCCTTGTTGCCCTGCAAATCGCCAGCGATCACTTTGGCGGCCACGTATGCATCGTGCGCCGCCTTTTGCGCCGCCTCGTGCAGCGCCTCTTGCGCCAGCATGGGCTGGCCCACGATGTCGCCGATGGCAAAAATGTGCAGCACCTTGCTGCGCATCTGGATGTCGACGTTGATGAAGCCGCGCTCGGTGACG
Source organism: Limnohabitans sp. (assembly GCF_044361645.1). Taxonomy (GTDB): domain Bacteria; phylum Pseudomonadota; class Gammaproteobacteria; order Burkholderiales; family Burkholderiaceae_C; genus Limnohabitans_A. The sequence continues at coordinate 7,064 of NZ_JBIKIL010000080.1, forward strand.
GCCACACCGGCTGGGTCTGCCGCGATCTTTTTGCCGCTGGGCGTGCGACCCACAGCTTACAGCACCAGGTCGGATTCGATGCCACCAAGAATGCACAGAACGTCCGGGATAGAGGGCTGAGCTTTGAGCAGGTGGCCGACTTTGATTTCGGCACAGCGCGCATCTGAGGACAGACGCAAGCCCTAGCCTGAAACAAGATTCGTGGCGCTTGGCTGGCTGGGCCAGCGGCTGCATGTGCTGTGCTTTACCCAGCTTGCTGATGGCATTCGGGTCATCAGTTTTCGCAAGGCCAACATCAGAGAGGTCAAACGTCATGAGCAAACCCAAACCACTGATTGACGAGAGCGGCGAAGTTCGCGAGTTGACGGCTGCTGATCTGCGGCGATTAAAGCCTGCCGCTGATGCGCTGCCCGTCCATCTGTACGCTCAGCTGATGGGGATCAACCGCAGCCCTGGTGTGCGCGGACCGCAGAAGGTGCCCACCAAGCAGGCCACCACCATCCGCCTGTCGCCAGAGGTGATGTTGGCTTTCAAGGCCACGGGTGCTGGCTGGCAGACGCGCATTGACGACGCGCTCAAGGACTGGCTCAGTACGCACTCGCCCGCCTGAGCACGCCCCTCAAAACCCCAAACTGGTCAACAAATCATCCACCTGCCCTTGGTCCACCACCGCATCAGGCTGGCCTTGGCGGGTCTGCGGGCCATTGAGCAAGCTGCCGGTGGTTTCGCGTTTTTCGGCTTGCGCGTTGTCTATCAAGAGCTGCAGCAGCTGCGTCTGCATGTCTTTGATGACGTCCAGCATTTTCTAGATGACCTGGCCGGAAAGGTCTTGAAAATCTTGCGCCATCATGGTGGCCATGCGCTGGGCCTTGGTGGCGCTGGCTTGCTTGGGCACGGCAGCCAAGTAGGCGCGGGTGTGCACCACCAGCTCGCGCGCAGCGTCCAGCGGCACAGGCTTGGAAAACCAGTCGTCCCAGCCTGGGGCAAGGCCATTGGCGACCGGATTAATCTGTATATGAACTCGATTTTCCACATGGAAATGCTCAGAGAAACTCCCGCGCATTCGCGGCGTGCAGTTGTCGAGCAGCAGATGGCCGCCAAAGATCGAAAGCGGCGCTAGCAAAGTCCGGTGCGGCTTGGCACTCTTGATCCCATTTCGGGGCTGGCTCAACACCCTCGCCCATGGGCGCATCGCACCCGTCTTACAGCGGCAGCCCGCGTGCCGGGGTGGCGCGCGGTGGCTCTGCATCCACCCCGATGTGCTCCAGTATCTGGCGGATGTCAGCGCTGTAGGTGATGAAGGCTTGTGATGCGCATCTGCCCGCAATAGATCGGGCACAGCAGCGGGAACGCCTCATAGATGCGGGCCATCAGCACCGCCCCGTCACGCTACAAGTCGTAACGCAGCCGCGTGGCACCGATAGCACCCACTGGTGCACCAGCCAGCGCGGGCAAACATGGTCTATCAGGTGCGCTGTCGTCTGTACCATTTTTGCCAATATCCACCGCGTCGGCATCCATTTCGATGGCCAAAGCGACTTCGCCAATCAGGTCGCCCGCGTTGGGGCCGACGATGCCGCCGCCCAGGCTCTTGCCGTGGCCACGGCCAGCATGGCCTCCTGGTGGGGCTATCTTTCAGCTCGTGCGGTTGAATTTCCTATCCGCGACTGGTTGTGCTGCTTGGCGCAGCGCTGGGTCCAATGGCCAACCGCTTTGTGCAGCCCCTTTCCAAGCGGCTGACGCGCCATGTTTGCCGCAGCAGACACAACAAGCCCATGCCCTTGGGCTGCAATCAGTGCGCACGTTGAAGTCCACCATCAAGCCGCTGCGGCGGTATGGGCTCAATTGGTCATGGTTTTTGTTTCTGCAGTGGCTTCTGCAGAGAGGGCCATGAGCAGCCTGGGGCGCTCTTTAAAAATGACCCAAAGCCCAAACTGCCCGTTTCAACGCGCTGGAAAGTCGCAAAATGGTGCTGCATTGTTTCAAATTTTTGTCAAATATTACAAATAGTATTTGCTTTGATATTTTTATGAGTATAAAATTCAATTTATCAATTTTTGGATCCTGTGGGGAAATTCATGCCACGCTCAATACGATACGGGGACTACGTCCAAGCCATCACGGTGGACTCTGATCAGGTCGGTTACACCAAACTGATGACCAACCCACTTTTTGACCACCATGGCAACGAAGTGGCGCAAAAGCCTGAAAAGCTCAAGCTCGGTGGCTACGACATGTACCGGCTCTTGCAGCCTTATTTGTCTGTTCGTTTTCTCGAACAAGCCAAGGCCGTGGTGCCGCTGGCCGCTTATCTGGGCCTGTTTCAACTGCTGGTCTTGAACCAAAGTCTGCAAGACTCCGCCACGTTGGGTTTGGGGCTTTTGGCGGTGATGGTGGGCCTGATGATTTTCTTGGAAGGTCTCAAGCTGGGTTTGATGCCTTTCGGTGAAATCATTGGCAGCCAGTTGCCCAACAAACTGCCACTGACGGGCGTCTTGTTCATCGCTTTCTTGCTGGGCATTGGCGTGACGTTCGCTGAACCGGCGATTGGCGCGCTGCAAGTCGCCGGGCAAATCGTTGACCCCAAAAACGCGCCCTATCTCTACACCTTGCTCAACGACCGGGTGGACATGACCGTGCTGGTGGTCGGTGTGGGCGTTGGCCTTGCAGCCGTGTTGGGCACCATGCGCTTTATCTACAACTGGAGTCTCAAACCCTTGATTTATCTGAGTTTGCTGCCCTGCGTGCTGTTGACCGCCTATGCCTTCTTCGACCCCGATCTTCGTTCCGTCATTGGTTTAGCATGGGACTGCGGTGCCGTGACCACCGGCCCAGTGACCGTGCCTTTGGTCTTGGCTTTGGGCATTGGCGTGGCCACCGCTGGCGGTGCCGGGGAGAGCAAATTGCAGGGCTTTGGCATCGTGACCTTGGCCTCTTTGTTCCCCATCATGGCCGTGTTGGGCCTGGCCATTTACTGGCAAGTGACGGTTCCGGTCGACACCATCTTGGCCGAAGCGGCCGCCAAACAAGCCAGCCTGCTGGCCTCGGCCGCAGCCACGGGCCCTGTGGACTGGTGGACCGTGTCGCCTGGCATGGAGGTGGTCGGTGGCATTCGCGCCATCGTGCCCTTGGTGATCTTTTTGATGATCGTTCTGTTCGTTGTTTTGCGCACCAAATTGCCCAACGCCTTCATCATTTACTACGGCATCTTCTTGTCGGTGGTGGGTATGTGCCTCTTCAGCGTGGGCTTGACCTACGGCTTGTCCAAGCTGGGTGATGGTGCTGGTGGATTGGTGCCGGGTTTGTTCACCGCCATTGAATCGATGCCCAATTCACCGCTGTACGCGGCAGGAGTAGGCATCTTCATCGCAGCCTTGTTTGCGTGGATCTTGGGGTTTGGGGCGACCTTGGCCGAACCCGCGCTCAATGCCTTGGGAGTGACGGTGCAGGACCTGACCAACGGTTCGTTCAAAAAATCGATGCTGATGTACTCGGTCTCGTTTGGTGTGGCTGTGGGCATCATGCTGGGCATCGTCAAACTGATCTTTGACTTCAACATTTTGTACATCCTCATCCCCGGCTACACCTTGGGCCTGATCTTGACTTACCTTTCGACAGAAGAGTTTGTCAACGTGGGCTGGGACAGCGCTGGCGTGACCACCGGCCCTGTCACGGTGCCCTTGGTGCTGGCCATGGGCTTGGGCTTCGGCAAAGCCGTCGGCGCGGTCGAAGGCTTTGGTATTTTGGCCGCTGCCTCCATTTGCCCCATCGTATCGGTCTTGGCCTTGGGCGTTTTTGTCCAGTGGAAGCTCAAGCGCGAAAACCAACGCGCGCAGGCCGAAGCTGATGCCGAAACCCGTGCCGTGAGCATAGCCCACGCCAGCATCCGCTGATTGCTCAACCCATTCACCAACCATCATTGAGAGGGACCAGACCATGGCCAAGCGCAAATTAGTGAACCTCACCGAAGTCTCACTGATCACCTGTGTGATTCAAAAAGGGATGGCAGACACCATCAACCATTCTTTGCTCGAAGCGGGCGTCCAAGGCGCTACTGTGCACCAAGCGGTGGGCACAGGCGTGCGCGAGAAGTTGGGCTTCTTGGGCGTGGCGGTTGAAGTTGAGCGTGAAGTCATCAACGTGCTTGTCGCCAATGACCAGCTGACCCGTATTTTCGAGCGCATCTATTTGGCGGGCCGACTCGACACGCCTGGCATGGGCTATTTGTACGCCACAAATTTGGTGCAAGCGGCCACTTATGTGCCCGCGCACTTGCTGGAAAACCGTGGCCCATCGGTCATTGGAGGCCTGGCATGAACGGGGGGCCAAATTTCAAAAAAATCCCTGCAGGTGTGGTCTTGGACTACACCCGCGAAATCAGCGTCATTTTGTACGAGGGTGGAGCCGACAAAATCGCCGAACTGTTGCTCAAGCAGGGCATCACCGAGTTGTTTTTTGACTCGGTGCGTGGCGCTCCATTGGGCCGCAGCTCGGCCAACTCTGGCTTGCCTGAAATTCCCAAAACCGAGTATTTGCATGCGGTGGTGTCGGCGGACCAAACCGACTACATCCAGGGCCTGATTTACGAAGCAGCCCAGTTGCACAAGCCACAACGCGGCATCGTTTACGTGAGTAAATTGCTCATGTCTACGCGCCACAGACTGCCCAGCGAAAAAACCTTGGCCAATCCAGTTGCCCCGTGAGCGGAACATCACCTAGGAGTCATCGATCATGAATCAAACCACATCCAGTCGAATTCAAAAAAACAAGCGCCACATTTTTGAGACCGAATCCTTTGTCCGATTCGACACCGCACAAGTGCTGGTGGGCCGCTCGGCGATTGAAGAAAACCGAACCATGGCCTTGGAATCGTTCACGGCCGAAGCCAACGGCAACGGCACTTTGCTCTCCAGCACCTACGACGACGTGATTCGCAACCGACTGCAACTGGTGGACCTCTTGGAGCCCGCCAATCAAGACCAGGTCGACTTTAAAAATGCCATCACCAACTCGGTGATTGCACAAGGCATTGAATGCCGTTCGGTCATGAACGCTCACTTGATCGGCATCAACCACCGGCTCACACAAGTCAACAAGTTGCTGGTTGAAATCAACATACTGATCACCGAGCACAACAACGAGTTCTACGACATCATTGATGAGTTGACCAACACCAACGCGTCGTGGGTAGACGGTGAATTGAACAAGATGATGCAGAACGCCACCACCGAATCGAACGAACAGATGAACGCCGAGAGTATTTCTCACGTCATCGGAATCCACGACAAAGCCACCAAGAACCGCGGCGACATCATGTCACTGTATGAGCACGAAAACGAGAGCCGACACGCCTTGGAGAAGGACTTGGAAGACGTTATGGAGTTGCGCAGTCAGATTGTGTCGTTGCGCGAAAAAGTAGCAGCCAACCAGCACCGCGTGGCCGACAAAATCGTCATGCTCTGAAATCCGCACCCTGAAAAAAAGCCGCCCAAGGCGGCTTTTTTTACAGGCCCAAGTGGTTCAGGGCCACGCTGGTCAAAAGGATGGAGACCGCGATCCAACCCAAAACCTTGATGTATTTCATGTTGCCCCTTTCGCAAGATTTTGGCTACAAGCCCCTACCGGGCAAGGTGTTCCGGCCATTGCGCCAGCTTGCCGACTAACGGATGGGAACTTCAAGTGCTTGCGCTGAAGTATGACACGCGCTGTGAGGCGCCCTGCCACTGAACCGGCTCGATTGGAGCGCTCACTCCCAGCCTTGAGCCGGAAATCTTTCAACGTCTGTCCTCTCAGCAGTGCCCGGTTTATTGGACGCTCAAGTCGCTGCAAACGAATCACACCAAGGGTTTCAGCGCTTTCATAGGTGTCCACGATTTGAATTTGAATCTGCGCACTGGGCATCCTCTACGGATTGCAACGCCCAGAGATGTCCATGACGGATAGGAAATCCAAGCGCATGAGGACGATTATTCCTCAGGTTTTGGGCATCACAGGCCTTCAGACTGGGTCTGCCTGAACGCTTGTTCAGGGCCAGTCGCCCGAGATTTTTCGGTTTGCACATTTTTGGACAGCACCAGGCGCAGTCCTGCCCCGCAGCGTTGGCAAAACCGCTGTTGCCCCTATTACCAGCCATCATGACCAAATGATGCGCTGATCGACCTCAAAGTCCGGTGCCACTTGGTCCCCATCGTCCCAATCGGGCGCAACGTCGACACCCTCGCCTATCTGCGCTTCGCACCCGTCCCACAGCGGCGGCCGGCGTGCCGGGATGTTGCGCGGTGGCTCTGCATCCACCCCGATGTGCTCCAGTATTTGCCGGATGTCGGGGCTGTAGGTGATGAAGGCTTGTGATGCGCATCTGTCCGCCACAGATCGGGCACAAGAGCGGGAACACCTCGTAGATGCGAGCGATGAGCACCGCCCCGTCGCGCTACAAGTCGTAACGCAGCGGCGTGGCACAGATAGCACCCACTGGCGCACCAGCCAGCGCGGGCAAACATGGTCTATCAGGTGCGCTGTCGTCTGTAGCATTTTTGCCAATATCCACCGCGTCCGCACCCATTTCGATGGCCAAGGCAACTTCGCCAATCAGGTCGCCCGCGTTGGGACCGACGATGCCGCCGCCCAAAATCTTGCCGTGGCCACGGCCAGCATGGCCGTCTCCCAATCCAGCTTCAGGGCTGTCGTCAAACAAGCGCTTGGTAGAGCCCTCGGTGCGCCCGTTGGCGGTAGCTCGGCCCGAGGCGGCCCAGGGAAAGAGGCTCTTTTTGACTTTGATGCCTTGCGCTTTGGCTTAGGTCTAGGTCAGGCCCACCCAAGCGATCTCGGGGTCGGTGTAGGCCACGCTCGGAATCACGCGGGCGTTGAAGGCGCTGGCCGCCAGTTCTTTGTTGCCTTGCAGTTCACCGGCAATCACTTCTGCAGCCACATGCGCTTCGTGCACCGCCTTGTGCGCCAGCATGGGCTGGCCGACGATGTCGCCGATTGCGAAGATGTGCGGCACGTTGGTGCGCATTTGGATGTCGACGTTGATGAAATCACGGTCAGTCAAGATCATGCAAGAATAAGTACTTTATAAAGTACACTGAAATGGTGTCTTCCAGTAGAAAAATCCCAGCAATTTTCTATCGGTCTACCTCCGGAAGCGAACAGTGCGCGAATGTTTGAAGACCTTGGCTAATGCAAATCGCCAGGCCATTGGTGAAGACATCGCCTATGTCCAATACAAATGGCCGATAGGCAAGCCACGGGTCGACCATTTGCGAGGGCCGATCTGGGAAGTTCGCAGCAAGATCGGCAACCGCATCGCACGCGTGCTGTTCGCCGTGGAAGAGTCCGAGATGATTTTGCTGCATGCCTTTATCCAGAAGACGCAGCAGACAAACCCCGCCGATATTGAACTGGCAAACCAACGCTTGAAGGAGTGGATCCATGGCCAAAGCAACTAAAGTCAATCCCCACACGGGGAGCAGTTTTGATGACTTCCTTAAATGTCGCATCCCGGATGATCGTAAGGCCGTTTTATAAACAAACGCGCATTGGCCGAGCAACTTGCTGACGCCATGCAAAGCGGCAAGTTCAGCAAAGTGAATATGGCACAACGCATGGCCACCAGCCGCTCCCAATTGGACCGTGTGCTGGACCCGAGTAACCTGTCCATTCAGCTCGACACTTTGATTAAAGCAGCCAGCGCGGTGGGCAGGACCGTAGAAATTCGGTTAAAACGCGAGACCAAACGGACGCGAGTCGCCACGTCATAGGAAATACCAAATTCCGCTGTACGCCACCCGTAGCAAAGCCCGAACCGTTACCGGATCGGACTTTTTCTATTTTGAAGCGATTGGCTCAGATGGTTTACTTCATCGAACTCAGACCCAACAAATTGCCTTCGGTGTCTTGGCAAATGCTCACCCAGCCAAACTCACCGATGGAAAATTTGGGTCGGATGACACGGCCACCCGCTGACGCGACACGCGCCGCCTCAATTGAACAGTACTCAATACCCACAAAACTTCTGCACTGTCGTGTAAAGACTGCCATATTTATTCTTGGTTCGATTGCGGGTGTCACGGAAGCACCTTGGTGTCTGGCTTGAAACTGTCGCCAAGTCTATTGTCGAGGCTGAAAACGAAATCCTTGTAATGTGTGCTGTTAAGGTTGCGATGTACCTTAGTGTCCTTGGGTAGTTTTCGATAAAGGCGGGACACTCGGTCGAGCAGGATTTGCCCCTCTGATACGTCCAGTAAGAGGTAGCGGCCTCCGGGAAGAACTGATCCGCCACTTTGACGAATTCCATTCACGCTACCGCCCTTCATCTGGTCAATCGTTGTGTTGAAGACCAACAGTGGCGTTTTAGGTGCATCTTTGTGAAAGAGCCCGTCCTGTCCTTCGTTCAGTCTTCTGACTGAAAACCCGTAGCGCGCCATCCAGACAGCGGTTTCATAGATATCCGGTTCGTAGGAAAGGAATGGACGCTCGGTCAAGACAACACCGTTGTCCAGATGTATGCCCGAGCTGTCTAGTGAGCGCGCCGGGGATATGCCATTTGCAGTCGAGCACTTCCAGATTATTGATCCATTATCAGATTCATAGTTGAAGCACACATTGTCAGAACCAACAAAAAAGTAATTACTGGATCTAAATTCAGCTACCAATTCTGTAATTGCGTTGATGTTTTCAATATCGATGCGAACAAGAGTCGCATCTTTGGAGAAACTTTGTTCACTTATTATCTTTTGCTTCTTATCCTTGGCGATGTAAATGAAACGGGAATTCGGGTGCCACTGCAAGGTTGGCCATTTGAAGTAGATGTCTCCTTCACTAAGTTTCTTGGGAGCGTAGTGGTCTACATTTTCTAGTGCCAAAAATGGCACCCTTCCGACTTTAGCGATGTACAGTTTTCGGTTGCTTACAATGGCAACAGCCTGATTGTCTGGCGAGGGATAAACCTTTAAGAGGTCACCGTTAAGCCATGAGCCTTCAAACAAATCTGGAGCAGATTCGTCAATTTTTGACCCATATTTGAGGTGTTTCCCGATCGAATAGAAAAAGGGAAATTCGGCGCTTTCAACGAAATTTGATGGTTCGTAGTTCGATATTCCAAAGACAGGGGTGAATGTGTCTTTGTAGAGTTTCGCACCTTGTAGATAAAGACCCATGACCCCCGTCACAATGGCCGTTGCACCGAAAAGAATGCGAAGACTCCGCCATTTGTCTGCCAGCATCCAGATCGAGGCGGCCAGCAAGGCCAAGGCAAAATAGCCATAAATCGAAGCGCTGCTGACATTCATAGCTCTAAAGAAGATAAAAGCCCCAAATAAAAACACAACCGTCGGCAGAACCAAAAACAACAGTGCCAACCATAACCAGATACGACGGCGACGGAGGGACTTCTCGGCTAAATTAGATGTCATGCAGATACTTATAGAAAAAAGTCACCTGAATCCGTGAGCGATTCTTTGAATTTCACCTGATTCCCCATTGAAATCAAGCACTTAGCTGCCATATGAAGCTCACCCAGCAGGTGAGCTTCCTCGTGAGTGACTTCATGATCAAAAAACTGCCCTGCGATTTGACTTCTAACGCAGGTCTGGCTCTGGTCGGCCAGTACGTCAAGCGTCTGGGCATCAGCGGTCGCGTTGACGCTAAGTTCGCCGTCGGTGTCGGTGGCATTGCCAACAGCGATATTTTGAAGCGCTCCCTGGGTTTGCTGGTGCAAGGCAAGAACGATTTCGATGCCATTGAAGCGTGCCGCCAGGATGACTTCTTCAAGCGCTCGCTTGGCATCGGTGCTGTGCCGTCGAGCCCCACGATGCGCCAGCGGATGAACACACATGCAGCGTACAACTTGGAGGGGTGGACGACGACGCTGCCAGCGCGCTTTAGCTGTGGCGACATCATCGCCCTGTACCGCGACCATGGCACGCACGAGCAGTTTCATTCCGAGTTCAAGACCGATATGGACTTGGAGCGTTTGCCCAGCGGGAAGTTTGAGACCAACTACTTGGTCGTCCCTGAAAAATTCATTTTCAGTTCAGCGCCCAGTTTTTGGACCCAGCCTTGAGTGGTTCGCAGACAAAGATTTGTCGCAATTGCCGAGCAAGTTGCCCCAAACCGC
>NZ_JBIKIL010000225.1:0-17154 GCF_044361645.1 Limnohabitans sp.
CTTGGCCAGCCATCAGGCAGTTGCCAAACAGCACTTCGGTGACCAGCTCAGGGCTGATGGCTGCGCGCTCGACGGCGGCCTTGATGGCTGCGCCACCCAGGTCGTGGGCAGCCAGTGCGGAAAAGTCACCTTGAAAGCTGCCCATGGGTGTGCGGGCAGCGCTGACGATGACGATGGGGTCGTGTGACATGTGGATTCCTTTCAGGCGTGGATGTCGGCAATGATGAGGTGTTCGCCGGTTTCTTCTTGGGCGATGCGGCGGATGTAGGCCACAAAATCGGGGTCTTCGCCGCGCAGCAAGAGGGGCAAGGACTGGCGGAAGTCGTCCCGGCGGCACCACTCGCGCATATAGTCGTCCCAGGAATTCCAGCGCCGCTGTTCGGTGGCGCTCATTTCTTCTCGGAACGCGATCAGGAAGGCGCGTTCAAACAGCGCAATGAGCATGTCGAAAATGATCAACATGCGTTCTCTTTGCTCTGGTGTCGGGTCGGGCAGGGCTTGGTTGGTGCGCAGCTGCAGATCGGCGTGGTCCAGCACCACCTTCAAAAATTCGTTGTAGGCGTCCGACAGGTGTTGGTAGGCCTCTTCTTCTTCGTTTTCGCGCTCCTTGCGCTGCTCGAGCCAGAACACCCAGACGGCATAAGGCAGACCGAACACGGTCACTGCATAACTGCCCAACTCCAGAAATTCTGCCAAGCTCATGGGCACACGGCGCTCAGACGCCTCGGGGGTAACGTTTGAAGGCGCTGCGAAACACGTCCACCACCTCGTGGCTGCCGCTCATGCTGACACCCAAGTCTTTGGCCAGGCCATCTTTGAGGCCATAGCACCAGCCGTGCACGCTGAGCTTTTGCCCACGCGACCAGGCGTCTTGAACCACATTGGTCAGGGCCACGTTGCCCACCTGCTCGATCACGTTCATCTCGCACAGGGCATCTTCTTGCTCGGGCACCGTGAGGTGATCCAGGCGACGGCGATGGCGCACCTTGACATCGTGCACATGGCGCAGCCAGTTGTCGGCCAGGCCCACACGCATGCCCCGCAGCGTGGCCAGCACGCCACCACACCCGTAATGCCCCACCACCATGATGTGTTCGACCTTGAGCGCATCGACGGCGTACTGGATGACCGACAGCGCGTTCAGGTCCGAGTGCACCACCACGTTGGCCACGTTGCGGTGCACAAACACCTCGCCCGGGTCCAGCCCGGTGATCTGGTTGGCGGGCACGCGGCTGTCAGAACAACCGATCCACAAATACTTGGGGTTTTGCTGGTTGGCCAGACGGGAGAAAAACGCCGGGTCATCGCGCACCATGCGCGCAGACCATTGGCGGTTGTTGTCCAGAAGGTGTTGCAGTGAAGTGGTCATGGTGAGATTGTCGCTGGACTGGCCTGCCGCTGGATGACTGACGCCTTCAGCAGGTTTCGGCAAACAACTCGCGCCCGATCAGCATGCGGCGAATCTCGCTCGTGCCCGCGCCGATTTCGTACAGCTTGGCGTCACGCCACAAGCGGCCCAGTGGGTATTCATTGATGTAACCATTGCCACCAAAAATCTGCACGCCTTCGCCCGCCATCCAGGTGGCTTTTTCTGCTGTCCACAAGATGACCGAGGCGCAGTCCTTGCGCACTTGGCGCACATGCTCGGCACCCAGCAGGTCAAGGTTTTTGGCCACGGTGTAGGCAAAGCTGCGACCGGCTTGCAGCACGGTGTACATGTCGGCCACTTTGCCTTGGATCAGCTGAAACTCGCCAATGCTTTGACCAAACTGCTTGCGGTCGTGGATGTAGGGGATCACGTTGTCCATGACGGACTGCATGATGCCCAAGGGGCCGCCCGTGAGCACGGCGCGCTCGTAGTCCAGGCCGCTCATGAGCACCTTGGCACCGTTGTTCAGTCCACCCAAAATGTTCTCGGCGGGCACTTCGACGTTGTCAAACACCAGCTCGCCCGTGTGGCTGCCGCGCATGCCCAGCTTGTCGAGTTTTTGCGCAATCGAAAACCCTGGCATGCCTTTCTCGATCAAAAAGGCCGTCACGCCGCGTGCGCCCAGTTCGGGCTCGCTCTTGGCGTAGACCACCAGGGTGTCGGCGTCGGGGCCGTTGGTGATCCACATTTTGGAGCCGTTGAGCAGGTAGTAGCCACCGTCCGAGGCACTTGGTTCTTTCCATTCGGCCTTGAGCTTCATGCTCAGCACATCCGAGCCCGCACCGGGTTCGGACATGGCCAGTGCGCCCACGTGCTCGCCGCTGATCAGTTGGGGCAGGTACTTGGCGCGCTGCTCCGGCGTGCCGTTGCGCTTGATTTGGTTGACGCACAGGTTGGAATGCGCGCCGTAACTCAGGCCCACGCTGGCCGAGGCACGCGAAATTTCTTCCATGGCGATCATGTGCGCCAGATAGCCCATGTTGGCACCGCCGTATTCCTCACCCACGGTGATGCCCAGCACGCCTAAGTCGCCCATCTTGCGCCACAGGTCCATAGGGAACTGGTCGCTGCGGTCGATCTCGGCCGCACGGGGCGCGATTTCGGCTTGGGCAAAGTCGCGCACCGCGTCACGCAGGGCGTCGATGTCTTCACCGAGTTGAAAGTTCAGTCCGGGCAAGTTGTTCATGGGTTCTCCGTTGGGGTCTTTGTGCGTTGTGCGTTGTGCGTTGTGCGTTGTGCGTTGTGCGTTGTGCGTTGTGCGTTGTGCGTTGTGCGTTGTGCGTTGTGCGTTGTGCGTTGTGCGTTGTGCGTTGAGCGTTGAGCGAGGGGTGCGGGCTTTGTTACGGTTGCTGGTGTAGGGGTTGCAATTTGCGTCTCACGCTCAACGCTCAACACCGAACGCAAAACGCACAAAGCTCAGCCGTAATTCTTCAACACCGGCACCAGTGTTTGCTGCATCACGGCGCAGTCTGAGCGTTTGCCCTTGTCGTCGATGTGCACCACTTCGGCCGTGGCCACGATGATGCGTTTGCCCGCTTTGGTGACGCGCCCCGTGGCGCGAATTTCACCACCTTGAAAGTTGGCCAAAAAGTTGATTTTGTATTCCACCGTGGTCACCTCCATGCCCTCAGGCGCGACGGTCAAAGCGGCGTAACCGCCCGCAATATCGGCCAGCGCGCCGATGGCCCCGCCATGAAAGCCGTTTTGTTGCTGCGTGACTTTGTCGCTGTAGGGCATAGCCAGCTCCACGCGGCCATCGGTGGCCGACAACAAGCGCACGCCCAAGTGGTTCATCATGCCCTGCCGAGCCAGGCTGAGGGCAACACGTTCATGGGCAGAAAGGGCGGTGCTCACATCAGATCCAGTGGTTTTATCAAGCGCTGACTTTAATTGACGTTTACGTCAACGTCAATTGAAAAAGTCAACCTGCAAAGCCCCCATTTGGCGCAAGCCCATCAACCCACGCTGCCACTTTTGCTGGCTTTGTTGAGCACGCTGCGGGTCTCTTTTTCGTGCACCTTGACCTCGTCCAAGGTGGCCTCCAAGTCGGCCAGCTGCGATTCCAGCTGTTGGCGATGGCCAGCCAGCACGATCAAAAACTTTTTCAGCTGGGGCACGGTGTCGCGCGGGCTGTCGTACATGTCGATCAGGTCTTTGGCCTCGTTCAGCGACAAACCCAGACGCTTGGCGCGCAGTGTCAGCTTGAGCCGGGTGCGGTCGCGGGACGAGTACACCCGGATGCGCCCGCCAGGGCCCGATCGTGCAGGCTCCAACAAGCCCATGTCTTCGTAAAAACGGATGGCGCGGGTGGTCAGGTCAAATTCCTGGGCCAACTCGCTGATGGTGTACAGGTTCGCCATGGTTCAGGGTCCTCAACGGCTTACAAGGGTTTGCGCGCGCGAGACAACATTGCCCAAAGCGGCCCCCTAAAATCTGAATTCTTGTTTGACGTTGACGTTAACGTCAACCTGCCGAATGCTAACCCAAAGCGCACGCCGCATGCCCACCCTGCCACCTGTTTTGCCCACCGCCTCAGCGACTGACGCCACGCGCCCCCAAGCCGAGGCGATGGCACCCCGCGCCGCGCTGAATTACCCCTTGGGCGAGCAACTGCCAGGCTTAGGCGCGGCCACCGAAGTGGCACCCGGCGTGTTGTGGCTGCGCATGGACCTGCCGTTTGCACTGAACCACATCAACCTGTGGCTGCTGCGCGACCGCCTGCCCCACCCCAGCCAGCCAGGCGTCTGGCAAGAGGGCTGGACCGCGGTGGACTGCGGCGTGGACAACCCTGCCACCCGCGACGCGTGGCTGGCGCTGGAGCGTGACGTGCTGCAAGGCCTGCCCATCTTGCGCGTGTTGGTGACCCACATGCACCCAGACCACATGGGCTTGGCGCATTGGCTGTGCGAGCGCTGGCAAGCCCCTTTGTGGATGAGCACCAGCGAATACCAATCGGCCTTGCTGGCCTCCAGTGGTTTGTCCAATTTTGGTGGGACACCTACCGTGGCTTTTTTCGCCTCGCACGGTTGGCGCAAAGCCGAAGACATGGCGATTGTCCAAGCCCGCATGGGTTACTACCCCAGCATGGTGCCGAAGATTCCGGGGGCCTATGTGCGCTTGATGGCGGGTGCGCGGGTTCGCATCGGCGAGCGCGACTGGCAGTGCCTCAGCGGCTATGGCCACTCGCCCGAACACATGGCTTTGCATTGCGCCGACGACCAGTTGCTGATCAGCGGCGACATGCTGCTGCCGTCCATTTCTACCAACGTCAGCGTCTATGCCATGGAGCCCGAGGGCAACCCCTTGCAATGGTTTTTAGACTCGCTGAACAACATGGCCCACTTGCCCTATGGCACTTGGGTGCTGCCCTCGCATGGGCGGCCGTTCCAAGGCGCGGCCACGCGCATTGCGCAACTGGCTTTGCACCACGCTGAGCGCTTGGCCGAGTTGTTGCAAGCCTGCCGCCTGCAGGCCCGGTGCGCGCACGAGCTTTTGCCCGTGCTCTTCAAACGCCCCCTGGACGTGCACCAAACCACCTTTGCTTTGGGCGAAGCCGTGGCGCACCTGAATTTGCTGTGGCTCTCAGGCCAAATGCAACGCCAGCGCGGTGCCGATGGTGTGTACCGCTTCAGCACCATGCTGTAGGCCAAGCCTTTGCGGTCCGACCTGCGCGCGCACTTGGCAGGCCTCAATCTTCTTTCAGGTCCACCGACGATTGGCGCAGCGCTTTGCGCCGCATGGCGTAGTCGGGCATGACTTCGCCCACGGTTTCCCAAAAACGGGGGCTGTGGTTCATCTCGCGCAAATGCGCCAACTCGTGCACCACCACATAGTCGATCTGGCTGATGGGCAAGTGCACCAGTCGCCAGTTCAGGCGAATGTGTCCGTCCTTGCGCGCACTGCCCCAACGCGTGCTGGCACTGGACAGCTTGAGCTTTTGCCAGCGCACGCCCAGTTGCGGCGCGAAGTGGTGCAAGCGTTCCTCAAACAAGGCTTTGGCCTGTTTTTTCAGCCACGCCTGCGCAGCATCGCGCACCTGCGTCACCGAGGCCCCTGGCGGCACTGTCACGGGCAAGACTTGCTCAGGCGTCAGGTCTTGCCCGTGCACCCGACCCACGCCTTGCTCGAGCACACACAGCTGCAGCATGCGCCCCAAAAACGGCACCTGCGCTCCGTGCCGCCACTCGATGGCCTGTTGGAATTGCTCGGTCTGCCGCTCTTTGAACTGCTGCAGCTTGGCCACGATCCAAGGGCTTTTTTCTTGCACCGCAGCGTCCACCTCGCGCAAGCTCACCCAGTTGGGCGCACGCACCACCAAGCCGTCGGCACCGACCACAAAACCAATGCTCTTGCGGCGCGAGCGCTCAAACCGAAACGACACCGTCACGCCCTGCAGCAGCGCATGGCGGTTGGCCGTGGGGTGGGTAAAGCCTGTCTGCTGGGTTTGCTGCGCAGCACCGCCCGCAGCGGCCACGGGCTGAGGCGTGGCCCGATCAGGAGGCGCATTGGGGGACATGCCAGCCGCAGCTTTGCCTTCGGACAGGGACGGGGAAAAATTGTCGCGCGCCTGACGACCCGCATGCTGCGCCGGGTTCGGCACCTGCGGCTCACCCCCGGTGAAAAAATCCAGCACCATCTGCAAAGGCGCGCGCATGCTTTGCTCCGTGGGGGTTCAGTGGCCGCGCGCGGCGGGGTAAGCCTCAGGGTCGAGGCGGTGCATTTCGGACTCGATCCAGGTCTCGACTTGCAGCATCAACTCGTCGGCGCTGCGGCCCTCGGTGGGGATGGCCTGACCAATCGAGATGTCCACCACGCCCGGCGTTTTGACGAAGGCCTTGGTCGGCCAGCAGCGTGCCGAGGTCACGGCAATCGGAATCACAGGCACACCCGCCGCGATGGCCAAGCGGGCACCACCACTTTTGTACTCTCCCTTTTGCCCGCGAGGGATGCGTGTGCCCTCTGGGAACATGATCACCCAGACCCCATCGGCCATCAGGCGGCGGCCTTGCTGCACCACCTTGGCAAAAGCGCGCGAACGCTGTTTGCGGTCGATGTGGATCATGTCCATGCGGCCCATGGCCCAACCAAAAAAGGGCACATACAGCAGTTCTTTTTTGAACACATAGGCCAGGGGGTGCGGCATGATCGCGGGCATCACAAAGGTCTCCCAGGTCGACTGGTGCTTGACCAACAAGACGGCCGGGTCTTTGCTGCCTTGGGGTAAATTTTCCATGCCTTGGATGCGGTTTTGGATGCCCAAGATCCAGGTGCCACTGTTCACCGACAAGCGCAGCCAAGCGGCGCACATCCAGTACAGACGGGTGCTGCTGACAAAGTAAGACACCACCACCACAAACAGCGCCCAGGGCACCACTGTGAGGGCCATCCAGAGCGTATGGGCCAATGAGCGAAGAAAGTTCATGCGGTGTGCGGTCTGGTGGGGGCTTGTGAAGAAGTCGCGCCCACAGGGGCTGGGCCAGCGCCTGCAACGCCCAACCAGTGGTCCGCAAAGGCAGCCAAGTCAGCATGGACCTGGGTTTGCGCGGGGAACTCGGGCGACAAACGGGCGGCATCCAACAGCGCGTGACGGCCGGACAGCACCAAGTGGGGCACGCAACCGGCCGCCTGCGCCGCCTGCATGTCGCGCAGGCTGTCGCCGACATAGGGCACGCCCGTCAGACTCAGGCCATAACGCTCTTCGATTTGGTGCAGCAAACCCGGCGCAGGTTTGCGGCAACTGCAGGCTTCTTCGGCCGTGTGCGGGCAGTAAAAAATCGCGTCGATGCGGCCACCCAAAGCGGCCAGAGACTTGAGCATGAAGGCGTGCACCGCATTGAGCGCGGCCATGTCGAACAAGCCCCGCCCCAGACCGGACTGGTTGGTGGCCAGCACCACGTGAAAACCCGCATGATTCAAGCGGCTGATCGCCTCCAAAGCCCCCGGCAGCGGGTGCCACTCTTCGGGTGATTTGACGAACTCGTCGCTGGCCCGGTTGATGGTGCCATCGCGGTCCAAGATGACGAGTTTCAAGTGGGGGTTCATGCGGGAGAGGAAGGGGTTTGGGGTGTGCGCTTGGCTTGCGGGCTTGCAACGCTTTGCTCAGGCCGCCAGGCGCGACAAGTCGGCCACCCGGTTCATGGCCAGATGCAGGCTTTTGAGCAGGCCTTGGCGGTTCAGACGCAAGTCCATGGCTTCGGCGTTGACCATCACGTCGTCAAAGAAAGCGTCCACCGGGCCGCGCAAGGCGGCCAGGGTTTGCAAGCTGGCGGTGTAATCGCCCGCCTTGAACTGCGCCTCGGACTCGGGCAGTAACTTTTGCATGGCAGCGTACAGGCCTTTTTCGGCGTCTTCTTGCAGCAAAGCGGGGTTGACGTGGGCATCGACTTCGCCCGCTTTTTTCAGGATGTTGCCGATGCGCTTGTTGGCCGCGGCCAAAGCCGGTGCTTCGGGCAGGGCGGCGAAGGCGCGCACGGCTTGCAAGCGTGACGGGATGGTTAACCACTGACCTAACTTTTGAGCAAAGATGGCGGCATCGACTTCGGTGACAGAAAATCCAGCTTCACGGAAATAACCCCGTAGCCGGTCAATCAAAAACTCATCCAACTCGAGACTTTTATCTTGTACCAAAGCAGCAGAGAATACTGCCAAAGCTTGCCGCGTGAGTTCATAAAAGTTAAGGTTCAAGCGGGCTTCCACCAACATCCGCACCACCCCCAGCGCATGGCGGCGCAGCGCAAACGGGTCTTTGTCACCGGTGGGCACGTTGCCGATGCCGAACATGCCGACCAAGGTTTCGAGCTTGTCGGCCAGTGCCACCACCAGGCCCACGTTGTTGCGCGGCAACTCGTCACCGGCAAAGCGCGGCTTGTAATGGTCTTCGATCGCTTCGGCCACATCGCTGCTCAGGCCATCGTGGCGCGCGTAGTAGCCGCCCATGATGCCCTGCAACTCGGGGAACTCGCCCACCATGTCGGTCAGCAAATCGGTCTTGGCCAGGCGTGCCGCTTGTTCAGCTTGCTGGGCCAGCAGATCACCGCCCAGTTGCTGGCCAATCGCTTTGGCGATGGCGCAGACACGCGCCATGCGCTCGCCTTGGGTGCCCAGCTTGTTGTGATAGACCACTTTGGACAGGCCATCCACTCGCGACTCGAGGGTCTTTTTGCGGTCTTGGTCAAAGAAGAATTTGGCATCGGCCAAACGCGGGCGCACCACACGCTCATTGCCGCCTGTCACCAAAGATGCGTCGTCGGGGGTGATGTTGCTCACCACCAAAAACCGATTTGTCAGCTTGCCCGATGCATCGATCAACGGGAAATATTTCTGGTTGGCCTTCATCGTGAGGATCAGGCATTCTTGTGGCACGTCCAAGAACTGCTTTTCAAATTCGCAGATCAGCACATTCGGGCGCTCGACCAAGGCGGTGACTTCGTCCAGCAAGGCTTGGTCCTCAATCGGTTGGCAACCACCGCCGACTTTGGCCGCCGCCGCTTGCAACTGGCGCACGATCTCGGCGCGGCGCTCGGCAAAGCTGGCGATCACCGCGCCCTGGTTTTGCAAAGTCTCGGCGTACAGGTCGGCATGCGGCAAGACCACGGGCGAGACCTTGGCCTCAAAGCGGTGGCCTTGGGTGCTGTTGCCGGCCGTCAGGCCCAGGGCCGTGACCGGCACCACGGCGCTGCCGTGCAGCGCGATCAGGCTGTGCGCGGGGCGCACAAAGTGCACGCTGGTCCAGCCGGGCAAAAAGTTCTCGATACCGCAGTCGGTTTCCAGCTGGTACTGCATGACTTTGGGGATCGGCAACTTGGCCAGCGTTTCTTCCAAAGCTTTTTGCAGCCCGGCTTGCAGCGATGCGCCTTTGACGATGCTGTCGTAAAACAGGGCTTCGGCAGCCGCTTTTCCTGACGCGTCTGGCGCACGTTTGAGCGCGGCCACGGCGGCCGCAGGCTTGCTCACATCGGCGCCCAGTGCTTGCAGTTTTTTCAACAAAGCGGGGCTGGCGTTGCCGCTGGCGTCCAGGCCCACGCTGACGGGCATGAGCTTTTGCTGCACCGCCTTGTCAGCGGCTTGCGCCAAAACGCCAGTCACATGCGCGGCCAAGCGGCGCGGCGAAGCAAAGGCCGTGACCTGCGACTCGGCACTGGCCAGCCCATGGGCACGCAGTTGCTCGATCAGGGTGCCCGCAAAGGATTCGCCCAACGTGTTCAGTGCCTTGGGTGGCAGCTCTTCGACAAACAGTTCAACGAGCAGGTTTTGTGTGTTCATGGTGGGCTGCCTCATGCGGCTTTCTTGGGCATTTGGGCGACCCATTCGCGCGGGGCCATCGGGAAGTCCAGACGTTCGCGGCTGTCGTAATAACTCTGCGCCACGCTGCGGGCCAGGTTGCGGATGCGGCCAATGTAGGCGGCGCGCTCGGTCACGCTGATCGCGCCGCGCGCGTCCAGCAGGTTGAAGGTGTGCGCAGCCTTGAGCACTTGCTCGTAGGCGGGCAGCGCCAATTGCTGCACGATCAGGTTCTGAGCCTGCTTTTCGTGGGCATCAAAGGCCACGAACAAGAAGTCGGCATCGCTGTGCTCAAAGTTGTAGGCCGACTGCTCTTGCTCGTTTTGCAGGTACACATCGCCATAGCTCAGGGTCTCGGTCCACTTCAGGTTGTAGACATTGTCCACACCCTGCAAATACATGGCCAGACGCTCCAGGCCGTAGGTGATCTCGCCGGTGATGGGCTTGCAGTCGATGCCGCCGACTTGCTGGAAGTAGGTGAACTGCGTGACCTCCATGCCGTTGAGCCAAACTTCCCAGCCCAAGCCCCAAGCGCCCAGGGTCGGGTTTTCCCAATCGTCTTCGACAAAGCGGATGTCGTTTTGCTTCAGGTCAAAGCCCAGGGCTTGGAGTGAACCCAGGTACAGCTCCAGGATGTTGCTGGGTGCGGGCTTGAGCACCACCTGGTACTGGTAGTAGTGCTGCAGTCGGTTGGGGTTTTCGCCGTAGCGGCCATCTTTGGGGCGGCGGCTGGGTTGCACATAGGCGGCTTTCCAGGGCTCAGGCCCAATGGCGCGCAAAAACGTGGCGGTGTGGCTGGTGCCCGCGCCGACTTCCATGTCGTAGGGCTGGAGCAGTGCGCAGCCTTGGGCGTCCCAGTACTGCTGCAGTTTCAAAATGATTTGCTGGAAGGTCAACATGGCCTGAGCTTGGCCAGCGGCAAGCTGGCTGGAGTTGGGGGAACGCAAGCATTGCGCGAACCTTTGATTTTACGGCCATTGCTCAGCAGCAAGCTGCGATGGCGACCGGGCAAAAAAGGCATGTCTTGCACACAGCGCGCGGACCCAAAGTCATGGCCTAAAGTCATGGCCCAAAGTATTGGCTCAACTGATCGGAGCACCGCCCGCACTCAGTGCGCGCGCCGACGCCAAATGCCCAGTGCCAGCACGGCCAAGCACAAGCCCCACAAGGGCCACAAACCCCAAGCTGCGGCCCAGCGGGTGTAAAACGTCAGGCCATTGCGGCCTTCGTAGCTGCCAATCAGGCTGCCCCGGGTAAAGCGGGGCAGCTGGTGCGTGACGCGGCCTTGGTGGTCAATGATGGCCGTGGCCCCGGTGTTGGTGGCGCGCAGCATGGGGCGACCCAGCTCCATGGCCCGCAGGCGCGAGATGTTCAGGTGCTGATCCACCGCCAAGGTGTTGCCAAACCAGGCGATGTTGCTCACGTTGACCAAGGCTGTCGGTGCGCTGGCTGGGTCTTGGAAACGCAGGGCGAGTTCTTCGCCAAACAAGTCCTCGTAACACACGTTGGGGGCCAAGCGCTGGCCTTGCCAGAGCAAGGAGGCTTGCTGCCAACCACCCGGCTTGAAGTCACCCAAGGGGATGTTCATCATGCGAATGAACCAGGCAAAGCCTGGCGGCATGAACTCACCAAAGGGCACCAAGTGCGACTTGTCATACCGGTATGGCGCAGCGTCTGTGGGCCCGAGTGCCACCACGGAATTGGTGTAACCGTCTTCGAGGCTTCCCAGGGGCACACCGACCAAAGCCATGGACCGACCGGGTTGGGCGAAATGCGCCTGCAAACCGGCCCAATAGCCCTCTGGCAAGTGGCGCGGCAGCAAAGGAACAGCCGTTTCGGGGGCCACCACCAAGGCTTGCTGGCTGGCGCGCAGCTGGGCGTCGTACCATTGCAGCGCATCGCGCACGCCGCTGGCCGCTTGGAATTTGTCGGTCTGCGAAATATTGGCCTGCAGCAACTGCACTTGGCCCAGCCCGGCCGATGTGGTGAACACCGGCCCAAACGCCTGCAAGCCCCAAGCGGCAAGCCCCACGCCGATCAGCGGCTTGAGCGCCGCCAAGCGCCAACCGTGCAGGGCCAAGCGCATGGCCAGCCAAGCGGCCATGGCCCCCATGCCATAGACGCCCACCCAGGGCGCAAAGACCGCCAAAGTGCTGTCCACATGCGCATAACCCCCAGCCCCCCACGGAAAACCTGTGAGCCAGCGCCCGCGCATGAGCTCGGCCAAAGTCCACACGGCGGCAAACAAAACGCTGGCCAAACCCGGCCGCTCGGCCATCCAGCTGCGCGCCAAACCCACCCAAAGGGCCGAAGCGGCGGCGTAATAAAGCCCCAGCGCCAGCGCCAGCGCCAACACGGCCAGCACCGCCAAAGGCGCAGGCAAACCGCCCACTTGGTGCATGGACACGTACAACCACCAAAAAGTCCCGCCCAGCCAAGATGTGGCAAACACAGCGCCAAACCAAGCCGCCCGTTTCACGGGATGGGCTGCTCGGCCCCGCTGCGTGGGCGCGCGGGCCATGTCGGCCAAGCCGGCGGCCAACAAGCTCAAACTCAAAACTTGCAACCAACCCAGCGCTTGGCCGCTGCCGGGCCAAGCGATGGATGCGGCCTGCGCAGCACCCGCCATGGCAGGCCAGAGGGTCTGAAAACCCAGTCCGCGCCAGCGCAAAGCGCTCACGCCTTGGCCTCTGGCGGGTTCTGGGCACCCGCGTTGACGGGCAGCGCACCGACCGAAACAGGTGTTGCAGTGGGCATGTCAATGGCCATGGGCGAGACTTTGAACCACCGCACCGCGCCCGCGCGCGTATGCAAAACCACAAAACGCAAGCCCGCCAACTCAAAGCTTTCGCCCCGGTGCGGCACATGACCCATTTCGTGGGCGATCAACCCGCCCAAGGTGTCGAAATCATGCACGTCATCGGCTTGTCGGGCCAGCTTCAAATCCACCCCAAAAGCCTCGTTCACGCGCTCCAGCGCGGTGTCACCATTGACCCTGAAACTGCGGTCGGGCAAACCAAAAATATCACCCGCGTCCTCAGCGATGTCGAACTCATCTTCGATCTCGCCCACAATTTGTTCCAACACGTCCTCAATGGTGATCAAGCCCGCCGTGCGGCCGTACTCGTCGATCACGATGGCCAAGTGGTTGCGGTTGTCGCGAAATTGCCGCAACAAATCGTTCAGGCCTTTGCTTTCGGGCACAAAGACCGCCGCTCGCAACAAAGCACGAATGTTCAGCTCAGGTGCACGCTGCAACTTGAGCAGGTCTTTGGCCAACAAGATGCCGATGATGTTGTCGCGCTCGCCCTCATAGACCGGAAAACGCGAGTGTCCCGTGTCGATCACGTGATGCAACAACTGGTCCACAGGGTCTTCGATGTTCAACAGGTCCATGCGCGGTGCTGCCAGCATCACATCGCCTGCGGTCATATCGGCCATGCGGATCACGCCTTCAATCATCAAACGGCTTTCGGCGTTGATGATTTGGTTGTCCTCGGCCTCGGCCAAGGTCTCGATCAGCTCATCGGCCGAATCGGGGCCGGGGTGGATGAACTCCGCCAGTTTTTGCAGAAAACTCCGCTTGTCTTCGCGCTCGGCGTGGCGCGCAGGGTGAGGGTCAGACACGGTCTAGGCTTGCAGGACATGCTGTTGTGAACGAGTGACAAGGATAGCGGATTCAGATGGCCAAGCCTCGGCTCATGGCCCACGCGCGTTTTGACGGGCATCGCGCACGCCCTGGCGAATCTCTTGCAGCGTGGCCAGCCACTGGCGAAATTGCTGGGCCTGCGTTTTGAACTGGTAATCCAGCTCGGCCATCTGCTCTTGCATCAACCCACTGAGTTGGCTGTCCAAATTGGCGCGGGGCAAAGACAGGCAGGCCTCGCTTTCGCTGCCATCGCGCTGCACCACAGCGCCCGCTTGGCGCGCGATTTTGAGCATGGCCACGTTCTCGCTCAGGGCGTGGATGAACAGCATGTTCACCCCTTGGTTGCGGGCATGCACCACCGCGTGCTCAAACAACTTGGCCCCCAGGCCTTTGCCACGCTGCTGGGGCGATACCGACACCCCGAACTCGGCGCAGGTGGCCCATTGTGGGTCGACCGAATAGGCCAAATGCGCCATGGCCACCATCTGCAATCGGCGGTTGAAAACGCCAAAAATCTCATCGCGCTCAAAGTTCAAACCTTGCACATAGCGCTCGATTTGCTCATCGGTGGCGGCATAGCCAAAGCGCAGGTAACGGTCCTGTGCTGGCAATTCGCGTAAATGCCTTTCTATGCGCGGCATGTGGCCCGGCGACAGGCAGCGGATGGGCACCCAACCGAAACTTTTTCGGCCCCCCGATGCCGCTGCCAAAGCGTCCACATCCACCGCGCTGAACCAGCCGGGCCACAATTGGCGAAACCAATTTTTAAGGCTGAAAGTGTTCGAATGCGGGGGGGTTTTCATGTTTGAACCTAGGGTTAACACTGATTTTGCACCCATTGGCCTGACCCTTCGGCGCACGGGTTTTGTCGCCTGTGAGACCGCTAAACCACCCGCTCAGAACTTGCCCTGTGTTGCCCCCCACCAGAGCTGGTAACAATGCAGATCTATCAGGAGACTCTCGCATGGAACGTATCTGGCTCAAAAATTACCCACCCGGCGTGCCCCACGACATCGACACCACCCAGTACAAAAGCCTGACGGACTTGCTGGAGCGTTCATTTCAAGCGCACAGCAAACAGCCTTTTTCGGTCTGCATGAACCGCTGGATGAGTTACCAGCAGCTTGACGAATTGTCCAGCGCCTTGGGCGCTTACTTGCAACACAAAGGCTTAGAGCCCGGCAGCCGAGTGGCCATCATGCTGCCCAACGTGCC
Organism: Limnohabitans sp.; assembly: GCF_044361645.1. Lineage (GTDB taxonomy): Bacteria > Pseudomonadota > Gammaproteobacteria > Burkholderiales > Burkholderiaceae_C > Limnohabitans_A. The sequence continues at coordinate 14,574 of NZ_JBIKIL010000225.1, forward strand.
CCAATTTGCCGTGGCCATGGCCGCCATTTTGCGTGCCGGTTACACCTGTGTGAACGTCAACCCGCTCTACACACCACGTGAGCTGTCACACCAACTCAAGGATTCCGGGGCCAAGGCCATCGTGATTTTGGAAAACTTTGCCGCCACCTTGCAAGAAGTGATCGAGCACACCCCCGTGCAACATGTGGTGCTGGCCTCCATCGGTGATTTGTTGGGCCCCATCCACGGGCGTTGGCTCAGCTTTGCTGTGCGGCACTTGGCCAAAATGGTGCCCCCATTTGAGTTGCCCTTGAGCGGCGGACGCACGGTGACCCTGTTTAACAAGGCCATCCAGCAAGGCCGCAGCCTGAACCTGCGACCCACAGCGCAAACCATGGACGACATCGCTTTTTTGCAATACACGGGCGGCACCACCGGTTTGTCCAAAGGTGCCGTGCTGACCCACCGCAACGTGGTGGCTGCCATGCTGCAGGCCGAAGGCTGGTTTTCACCGGCTTTGGCCGACGTGCCCGACCTGCGAAAAGTGAACAACGTGGCAGCATTGCCGCTCTACCACATCTTCGCTTTGACACTGTGTTTGCTGGCGATCCGTCAAGGCTCCTTCCTCACCTTGGTGCCCAACCCGCGCGACTTTGCCAAGTTCATTGAGGTGCTCAAACAACGCCCCTTCCATGTGCTGCCCGGGGTCAACACGCTGTTCAACGCTTTAATGCAGCACCCGATGTTCAAGTCCATCGACTTTTCTTCGCTCAAGCTCACGCAAGCCGGCGGCATGGCCGCCTCGGAAGGCACGGCCCGCCACTGGCAAAACGCCACGGGCAGCGCCATGATCGAAGGCTGGGGCATGAGCGAGACCTGCGCGATTGGCACCAACAACCCGGTCACGCAAAAAACCTTCAGCGGCAACATCGGCCTGCCCCTGCCGGGCATCGACATCGCCATCAAAGACGATGAGGGCCAAAGCCTGCCCGTGGGCAGCTCGGGCGAAATCTGCATTCGCGGCCCCAACGTCATGACCGGTTACTTCAACCAGCCGGACGAAAACGCCAAAACCTTCACCGCCGACGGCTTCATGCGCACCGGCGACATCGGCATCATGGACGAGCAGGGCTTCACCCGCATCGTGGACCGCAAGAAAGACATGATCATCGTCAGCGGCTTCAACGTCTTCCCCAGCGAACTGGAAAACCTCATATCGACTTGCCCAGGCGTGGTCGAGTGCGCCGCAGTAGGCATCGCCGACCACATGCAGGGCGAGACCATCAAAGTGTTCGTCGTGCGCAATGACCCCCTGCTGACCGAAGAGGCTGTGGCACGCTTTTGTCAAGAAAATCTGACCGGCTACAAGCGGCCCAAATACATCGAGTTCCGCGACGAATTGCCCAAATCCAATGTGGGCAAAATCTTGCGGCGCGAGCTGCGCAGTGCCCCATGAACAAGCACCTGACGATCCGCGCCCGATGAGTCCAACCCGCCAATTACCGCTGGGTGTGCGTGTGTTCGAGCGCGGCTGGCTGTCCGCCAACAATGTGTTGCTGCAAGACGCCGACAGCGCCACTTTGGTCGACAGCGGCTACGTCACGCACCAGGCCCAAACCCTGAGCTTGGTGACAACGGCTTTGCAAGGGCGTCCCCTGGCCCGGCTGGTCAACACCCACCTGCACAGCGACCACTGCGGTGGCAACCACGCCCTGCAGGCGCAGTACCCGGCGCTGCAAACCTGGATTCCCCCCGGTTTGTCGCACGCCGTGCAAGATTGGCGTGAAGCCGACCTGAGCTACCAGCCCACGGGCCAGAACTGCCCTGCTTTCAGCTTCACCCATTTGCTGCAGCCGGGCAGCACGCAGCGCTGGGCCGACATGGACTGGCAAGTCCACGCCGCCCCCGGGCACGACCCGCACTCGGTCATCTTGTTTGCGCCCGAGCACCGCCTGCTGATGTCGGCCGATGCACTGTGGCAAAACGGTTTTGGGGTGGTGTTTCCTGAATTGGCGGGTGTAGCCGCCTTTGACGAAGTGGCCCAAACCCTGGACCTGATCGAGCGACTCGACCCCGCCACCATCATCCCAGGGCACGGCGCGGTCTTCACCGAAGTGGCCCCAGCCCTGGCACTGGCGCGCAGCAAACTGGCAAGCTTTGCACAAAACCCCGAACGCCATGCGCGCTACGGCACCAAGGTCTTGCTCAAGTTCAAACTGCTCGAATGGCAGCGCATCTCCAAAGCCGACTTCTGCGGCTGGGCCATGAAGGTGCCTTATCTGAACGACCTGCACCAACGCTTTGGCCAAGGCCTCAGCTTGGACACCTGGCTGGACATGATGCTGGCTGAGTTAGCGCGCAGCGGTGCGATGCACGAACACGAAGGCATCTTGCACGACGCATGACACGCAGAAAAACCGTGGGGAGATGTCCAGTGCACGAGACTGGAGCGGGAAACGAGATTCGAACTCGCGACCTCAACCTTGGCAAGGTTGCGCTCTACCAACTGAGCTATTCCCGCAATTTTGAACCGAAGCTTCAAACACTTTTTCAAGATTTGGCATTTGGCTCCTCGACCTGGGCTCGAACCAGGGACCTACGG
>NZ_JBIKIL010000096.1:0-15085 GCF_044361645.1 Limnohabitans sp.
CTACATGCGCAACTGGAACCGCGACTACCTGGACTTTGCCAAAGACAAAGGCTGGCGTCAGCGCAACGACCCGGTGCAGCTGGCCATTTATTCCGACACCTTGCAGTCCTTTCGTCTGGCTGCGCAAGGCAAAACAAAAGGGCGTCAGCCGCCCGAGCATCTGCGCGAGCGCATCAACACCTATTTCGACCCCTTGCCGTTTTGGTATGCCCCGCTCGAAGACGCGGCCATTGACCTGAAGGCCTTTCCGCTCAACGCCATCACCCAGCGGCCCATGGCCATGTACCACTCGTGGGACTCGCAAAACGCTTGGCTGCGGCAAATTCACAGCCACAACTACCTGCATGTGCACCCCAGTACCGCGCAAGCGGCGGGCGTGGCCGATGGCGGTTGGGCCTGGGTGGAGAGCCACTGGGGCCAGGTGCGCTGCATGCTGCGCTTCAGCGAAGCCGTGGAGCCGGGCACCGTGTGGACCTGGAACGCGATTGGCAAAGGCGACGGCGCCTGGCACCTGGCACCCGGTTCGGACGAAGCGCGCAAAGGCTTTTTGCTCAACCACCTGATCTCGGAAGAATTGCCACTTCCCCAAGGTGCGGGCGCACCCGCCGGTGCGAAGGTCAGCAACTCTGACCCCATCACCGGCCAGGCGGGCTGGTACGACGTGCGGGTGCGCATTCGACCGGCCGATCCTGAAGAGGCGGCCCAGAGTTTTCCGCAGGTGGACACCATGCGACCCGTGCCTGGTGTGCGCGGTGGCGTGTCCCAAGTGATGCGCTTTTTTGCAGGGAAATCCAAACCATGATCCAGTGGCTCAAAGATCTTGTGCAAGGTCATGCTCCTTCCCCTGTCAGCCCCCATCTGATGGAGCCCGGCGGTGGCGCGGCCCAAGCCGTGGACACCGACACACCCACACTGGCGCGCCAGCTGGCGCTGGTGATTGACCTGAACGTCTGCGTGGGCTGCCATGCCTGCGTGACGGCCTGCAAGCAGTGGAACACCTCGGGCATGGCCGGGCCGCTGAGCGATGTCAACCCTTACGCAGCCGAGCCTACCGGCACCTTTTTCAACCGGGTGCAGACCTACGAGGCGGGTAGCTTTCCGAACACCGACACGGTGCACTTTCCCAAAAGTTGCCTGCACTGCGAAGACCCGCCCTGCGTACCGGTGTGCCCCACGGGCGCGAGCTACAAACGTGAGACGGATGGCATTGTGTTGGTCGACGCCGATAAATGCATCGGCTGCAAATACTGCGCCTGGGCCTGCCCTTATGGTGCGCGTGAATTTGACGAAGCCAGCGGCGTCATGACCAAGTGCACCTTGTGCGTGGACCGCATCCACAACCCCCTGCTGCCCGAAGCCGACCGCAAGCCCGCCTGTGTCAAGGCCTGCCCGACCAACGCCCGCCTGTTTGGTGACGTGAAAGACCCGAACAGCGAAGTCAGCCTGGCCATCCGCGAACGCGGCGGTTATGCCCTGATGCCCGAATTGAACACCCGGCCGGCCAACCAATACCTGCCGCGCCGCGTCACCCCGGCAGCGGTGTCGCCCCAGCCAAGCCCTGCGGGCCAAACTAAGCCACATTGAGGTCTTCATGCGTCCAGCCTGGTCCATCCTTTTGTTCACCACCCTGTCCGGCACGGCCCAGGGTCTGCTGCTGGCGCTGGCCGTGGCCAGCTGGCTGATGCCCCTGGACACAGGCTTTGCCCTCGCGGCCATCGCCTTGGCCGAAGTGCTGTTGGTCGGTGGTCTGCTGGCCTCGTTTTTTCACCTCGGCCAAAAAGCCCGCGCCTGGCGGGCAGCAGCCATGTGGCGCACCTCGTGGATGTCGCGCGAAGTCATCGTGCTCCCCCTGCTCATGGGGCTGGTTGCGCTGTGGTGGCTGGGTTTGTACTTGGGCGCGTCAACCCTTGCCTTGCAGGCACTGTCAGCGGCGGTGGTGGTGGTCACGCTGGCGCTGTGGGTGTGCACCGCTATGATCTACGCGTGCCTGCGCTTTTTGCAAGAGTGGGCGCACCCGCTCACCGTGATCAACTTCACCCTGCTGGGCATGAGTTCGGGCAGTGTGCTGCTGTGCGCCCTGACCAGTGCCACGGGGCAAGCCGCGCTGCTGGCCTGGCTGCAGCCCTGGGTGCTGGCGAGCACCTTGCTGGCCTGGTTCCTGCGCAGCCTGGCTTTGCGCCGCAATGCGCTCCTGTCGCCAATGTCGACCCTGCAATCGGCCACGGGCATTCACAACCCTCAGTTGGTGCAAAAATCAATGGGCATGTCTGCCGGATCCTTCAACACCCGCGAGTTTTTTCACGGCGCCACCGCCCACACCGTGCGCCGCATGCCCTGGGTGTTTCAGCTGCTGCTGTTTGCACTGCCTTTGCTTTTGCTGGCCCTGCTCGGCACGCAGTCGGCGCTGGTCTGGTTGGGTGCCGTGATGTTGCAGTTTGTCGGCCTCTTGGCCGAGCGCTGGGTTTTCTTCGCCCAGGCTCGCCATCCGCAAAACCTGTTTTACCAAACCGTGTCTTGAGGCATGGATCCCGGATCAAGTGCTGGATGACAGTACTTGCAAAATGCACCGCTACAACGTGCTGAAGTAATCGGCTGGCGAAGGTCGTTGACGGTTTGTGCGGGAAGATTGGATGTGGCCGATGTTGAGGCAGCAAATGGCGCTTTCATGGGCTGGCAAGGCAAACAGTTGGCGAAAGGCTTGCGCGTGCATGGCCTTGCCGCTGGTCAGGCTGGAGCCCAAACCCAAAGCCGTGCACATGAGCATCATGTTTTGCAGGGCGCAGCCGAGTGACACCAGCCGCTCAGCGGTGGGGATGTGGTCTTTGCCCTCATGTTCTGGCTGCTGGGTTCGGCATATGGCCAGCAAGAGCCAGGGCGCGCGGTGCGCCTTTTCGCGTGCTTGGTCGAGTTCTTGGGCGCTGGCTTTCGCATCGCGTTCATGAAGGGCTTGTACAAAGGCTTCAGCCAACAGATTCCTCTTCGCTGCGGTGACTTCGACAAAGCGCCAGGGCAGAATTTGATGGTGGTCCGGTGCGGCACTGGCGGCCAAAAGGATGCGTGACTTTTGTGCCGCGTCAGGCCCTGGGCCTTGCAGTCTTTTGGGCAGTGTGGTTCGGCGCGCGTGAAGCCTATGTTCGGCAGCATCGGCCAAGAGCCCATTGGGCGGCACAGACATGGGCTTTCACTTCTCGTCTTGCCACCAGTACCACTTGTACAAAAACCTCTGGCCCAGGCGGCGGAAGGGGGCGAGGGCTTCGGAGCGGAACATGTGCAAAAAGTGCGGGTAGGTCAGCGCGCTGTTGTAGATCGGCAGCTGAAAGACTTCCTGGCCCGCGTCTTTGCCAGCCACGCGCTCGGCCAGGCGTTTGCCCGCCCAGGTGGAAAACGACACCCCATTGCCGCCGTAACCTAGCGCGTACCAAACGCTTTGGCTGGGGTCGGGTTGGGTGATACGCGGCATCATGTCGTGGCTCACATCGACCCAGCCCCACCAGGCATGCTCGATGGGGATGCCCGCCAAGGTCGGAAACTTGCGTGCAATACCGTCGGTCAAGAGCTTCTGGTGTTTGGGATCGGGCGCCGCAGCCCCGGTCACGGCGCTGCGGCTGCCGATTTGCAGGCGATTGTCAGGCAGCAGCCGGTAGTAAAAACGCAGGGTGCGCGTGTCGGTCAGGAAGACACGGGTCTTCAGGCCTGCGGCTTCAATCTGGGCTTGGGTCAAGGGTTGCGTGACCATGTTGTTGGACAAGATGGGCAGCAGTTTGTTTTTGGTCAGCGGGCTCAGGGCCTGGCCGGTGTAGCCACCAGTGCACACGGCCACGCGTTTGGCGCGCACGGTGCCACCGGGCGTGCGCAGGTGGTGCACGCCATGGATGGTTTCCCAGCCTTGTACGGGGCTGGCGGTGTGCAGTTTCACACCCAGGGCGCGGGCCTTGCGGATCAGGCCAAAGGTGAACTTGAGGGGGTGGATGCCCACGCCTTCTTGCTCCCACATGGCGCCTGCGGCGTCGTGGTCGTTGAAGTGATTTTGCCGCAATTCGTCGGCCGAAAGCATTTGGGTTTGGTAGCCAAAAATCTCGTTGCGCACCCGGGCCTGCTCTTTCAGGTAGGCGACTTTTTCGGGGCGGTGCGCCACGTACAGGTGACCGCCGTCGGTGGCGTCGCAGTCGACATCGAAGGCCAGGCTCTTGAAGTTCTCAAAGCCGGTGCGGATTTCGGTGTCCAGCTTTTTGGCCACGTCCAGGCCCCAGCGCTCGATCCACTGCGCCCGCGACAGGCGGCCGCTGGCGTTTTGGCCCTGGCCGCCGCTGCGGCTGGAGCAACCCCAGGCGCTCTGGTTGGCTTCGAGCACCACAGTCTGAATGCCCTGCTCTTGGGCCAGGTACAAGGCGGTTGAGATGCCGGTCGAGCCCGCACCGATGACCACCACATCCACGTCCATGTCGTGCTGCACCGGACCATCGTCAAGCGGCGGCGTGCCTGCGCTGGCGACCCAATAGCTGGGCGCGTAGTCGCGGCCTGCACCGGGGGTCGCGTGCACCAGCGGGTCGTATTGGGGGTCGTAGCGGGTGTCACGGTGCGCTTTGTCGTTGGACGTCATGAGCGGTTTCTCGAAAATGGGTCAAGACGGATCACAGCTACTCTGCAGGGCCGAGCTGCTGTGATCTCATTTGGCAGCAGGCAAGTTGGGTCGGTTTTTGCGGAATGCGCTCTTGGACAGAATCTTGCCGTCCTTAAAGGCAAAGATGTCCACGCCGTCGGTTTCCACCCGCGAGCCGTCGGTGGCGGTGCCGACATAGGTCCATTCAGAGACACCAAAGTCGCCTTGCACAAAATGCTTGCCATTGATCCACTGCGCATCGGGCACGGTAGCCCAAGCGCCTGGAAAGGCTTTACGCAAGGCCTCGTGGCCCTGGTGGCGCGAGCCGCACGCGTCGGGGCCACCCGCAGTCATGAACACGCCATCGGGGTGCATGAAACTCAGCAGGGCTTCCACGTCATGGCGGTTCCAAGCGTCGGTGAAAGCTTCGAGGGTGGCAAGGGTGACGGTGGCGGACAAGGGCTTCTCCTAGGGGTGATCAAAGTCTTGAAAGAATAGCCCATCTTCGCAGGTTGCATAGAGCCAGATCGGGTCAATCGCGTGTGCCAGCCAGCCTGCTTATACTGGCACGCATGTCGAGCCGATACCGCACCAAAGATGTTCAGTGGGAGAGTCTTTTTTCCCTGCAAGACAAACCTGCCATGCCCTTGCAACAACGCTTGCGGCTGGCTGCTGTGGAGGCCATTTTGGACGGCCGCTTGCCACCTGGTGCGACCTTGCCGTCTTCGCGTGAACTGGCCAAGGCACTGGGCCTAAGCCGCAACACTGTGACTTCGGCCTACATGCGCCTGATCGACGACGGTTTTCTGGAAGCGCATCCGCGCAGTGGTGTATTTGTGAAGGTGCACGGTGATGCCCGTCCGTTCGCTGCGCTGGGCTCTAACTTGCGCGCTGGTTTGCAGCCAGACCTGCACAAGCCATCCGTCCAACGGACCGTGCAACTTTCCGAGACCGCAGAAGCGCAGCCCGCCTCGCCCGATTGGTCGGCGCGCCTGATTCGTTCGCTCAGTGACCGCCGCACCCTGGCCAAGCCTGACCAATGGCATCGCTACCCCTATCCCTTTGTCTACGGCACCTTTGATCCCCAGCTCTTTCCGACCGAGGCGTTTCGCGAGTGTTGTGTGCACAGCCTGGCGCGTGCCCACCTGCCGCAGTGGACGCCTGATTTTGAACTCAGTGATGTGCCGGAGTTGATTGAGCAAATCCGCTTGCGCCTCTTGCCCAAACGCGGAGTGTTTGCTTTGCCCGAAGAAATCCTGATCACCGTGGGTGCGCAAAACGCTTACTACATGCTGGGCGAAGCTTTGTTCGATGCCGATTCCTGCGTGGGTTTGGAAGAACCCGGGCACCCGCATGCCCGCAACAGTTTTGCATCGCGCCAGCCGCAGTGGGCTGCCTTGACCGTGGATGATCAGGGATTGGTGGTCGAGCGCATGCCAGCGTTGGACTACGTGTATGTGACCCCTTCCCACCAAAGCCCGACCACGCGCACCCTGTCGCTGCAGCGGCGCAAGCGTTTGCTCGCATTGGCCGAGCAGCGTGACTTTGTGGTGATTGAGGACGATTACGAGGCTGAGAACCTTTACGAAGGTGTGCCTGTGCCCGCGCTCAAGAGCCTGGACAAGGTGGGGCGTGTGATTTATGTGGGCTCGATTTCCAAGAGCTTGTCGCCTTCTTTGCGCTTGGGTTATATCGTCGCGCCACGCCCACTGATCGCCGAGTTGCGTGTTTTGCGCCACGCCATGGTGCGTCACCCCAGCGCATTTTTGCAGCACGCTTTTGCACATTTTTTGTCGCTGGGTCACCACGAGACGCATGCCCGCCGCGTGAACCAAGCCTTGCAGGCACGCATGCAGGCCTTGAGTGAAGCCTTGCGCCGTGAACTGCCGGATTTTCAGTTTGTCTTGCCCACAGGCGGCGCTTCGGTGTGGGTGCGTACGCCTGACTGGGTGGATACGAGCGAGCTGGCGCTCATGGCGCGTGAGCAGGGTGTTTTGATTGAAGCGGGGGAGGTGTTTTTTATGCACCCGCCTTACCCCTGTCCGTATTTCCGTTTGCGCTTGTCTTCCATTGGGGTAGATCAAATCGGACCCGGCATTCGAGCGCTGGCCTTGGCTGTACAAGCTTTGGCTCAGGCGCGAGGTGTTCCAAGAGTCCTGGCCCACCGGTACTGAGTCATCGCAGTTTCGTTCTTGCAGACCTAAGTCAAGGCTTACATCTTGCCTTTCCAGGGCACCAAGCGGCGTTCAATGAAACGCATGAGCAGGTCAAAACCGTAGGCCACCACGCCAATGACGATGATGCCCATAATGACGATGTCGGTGCGCAGGAAGTTCGAGGCGTTGAGAACCATCTGGCCCAGTCCCACATTGGCTGCCACCATCTCGGCTGCCACCAAGGTGCTCCATCCAAAGCCGATCGCCACCCGCATGCCGACCAAAATTTCAGGCAATGCTGCAGGCACAACGACGTGGCGGATGACTTGCGCATAGCTCGCGCCCATGGAGTAGGCGGCGTTCATTTGTTCTTGCGAGGCGCTGCGCATGCCCGAGCGGGCGGCCATGGCCAGAGGGGCAAAGCAGCTCAGAAAAATCAACAAAACCTTGGGTAACTCGTCGATGCCAAACCAGATGATGATCAGAGGCAAATAGGCCAGGGGTGGCAAGGGCCGATAAAGTTCAATGGGTGGATCGAAAATGCCGCGCCAGACCCGAGACATGCCCATAGCAATGCCCACCGGAATGGCCACTAAGCTGGCCAGTAAAAAGGCACCAAATACGCGCAGCATGCTGGCCACAAAGTGTTCCCATAAGGGCTTGTCGTTGGCCGTGCCGGTGATGTATTCATAAAACTGTGTGAAAACCGCCTGCGGTGAAGGCAGGAACAGGGGTTTGATCCAGCCCATGGACGTGGTCAGCGTCCACAAGCCCAGCAGCACCAGTAGGGTAACCAGGCTGATGACGAGGCTCGAGCCCTCGCCGGGAATTTTGAAGGCGCTGGTTTTCAAAGGCGCAGCCGCCTTGTGGGGCTCAGCCATGGGTCGCCTCTCGGTGGTGGATGATGGACAGGATTTCTTCACGCATGCGGATGAATTCGGGTTCAGACTTGACGCGGCGGGCATCGCCATGGCTCAAGAAAGCGCGCGAGAATGGCAAGTCCTCAAAAGTGTGGGTGATGCGTCCGGGTCTGGGGCTCATGACGATGAGGCGGGTGGCCAGAAACAGCGCTTCTTCGACCGAGTGTGTGATGAAGAACACCATTTTGTGGGTTTGCGCCCAGGCCTTGAGCAGGATTTCCTGAACCGTCTCGCGGGTGAAGGCATCCAGCGCGCCCATGGGCTCGTCCATCAGCAACACAGCCGGGTCGTTGGCCAGGGCGCGAGCAATGCCCACGCGCTGCTGCATGCCGCCCGACAATTCGTAGACACCGCGCTCGGCGTATTTTTCTAGGCCCACCATGGCCAGTTTGTCCAGGGCCAAGCGGGCACGTTCGGCCGCAGGCACGCCGCGCAAGCGCAAGCCCAAGGCCACGTTGTCCAGCACATTGAGCCAAGGCATCAGGGCGTGCTTTTGAAACACCACACCCCGGTCGGCTCCGGGACCAATGATGGGGCGAGCATCCAGCAAAATTTCGCCACTCGATGGGGGTAAAAATCCGGCCAGGCAATTGAGCAAGGTCGTTTTACCGCAGCCTGAGGCACCGAGGGCGACCACAAAATCACCGTCGCGCATTTGCAATTGCACGGGTGCCAGGGCTTGTAGGGTGCCGCCCTGGATGGCGTAGTTGACCGTCAGGTCTTTGACTTCAAGTAATGGCATGGATGGCGCAGTCACAGTAAACAAACAATCCCCCTGCAGCCTGGGCTGCGGGGGGCTGACACAGGCTTTCCGCTTTACTGCATGGCTTTTTTGACGTAGGCGTCGGTCACAAAGGCCGAGTAGTTCGGCTTGACTTCCTGAATGCGCCCTTGCTCCTTGAGGAAGACGGCCGTGTTGGTCATGGCCTTGGCGGCACCACCACCGAGCCAGGTGGCCGAAATTTGCTCTTGAGCCGTGGGGAATTTGTACAGCGCCATGGCCGCTGGCACGTCGGCCGGATTGGCCTTGGTCCACTTGGCCACAGCTTTGACTTGTGGTGAGTCAGCGGTCCATTGCGCCTTTTTGGAGCGATAAGCCTCATCCGCCTTGATCAGGGCCTTGACCAGCGCGACCATGAAGCCTTCGTTTTGCGCCGCCCATTTGGCATCGACCACCAGGCCATCAAAGGTGGGGTAGCCTTTTTGGCCGATGCTGGCTGAAGAGGCAATCGCTTTGCCATTGCCCTTGATCTTGCTCAGGATCGGGTCCCAGATGAAGGCTGCATCGATGTCGCCACGCTCCCAGGCGGCCGCGATTTCTGGCGGACGCAGGTTCATCACGTTGACCTTTTTGCTGTCCACGCCTTCGAGCTTCATGCCCACCATCAACTGATAGTGCGCCGTGGAGACAAAAGGCGTTGCCACTTTTTTGCCGACCAAGTCCTTGATGCTGTTGATGCCTGAACCGTTGCGGGCGATCAGGGCCTCGGCATCGCCAATGTCGTCCAGAATCCAGAACAGCTTGAGGTCTTGGCCTTGGCTGGCCGCAGCAGTGAAAGGGCTGGAGCCCGCTTCGCCAATCTGCACGCCGCCCGAAGCCATGGCCTTGATCACGTCGCCACCGCCGCCAAACATGCGCCAGTTGATTTTGTAGCCGGTGGCTTTTTCCAACTCGCCCGACTCCATCACGGTGCGCAAGGGCACCAACATGTCCTGGTGGGCGAATGTGACTTCTTTGGCTGCCTGGGCGCTGGCCAGACCGGTGAACATCATCAGCGACAAGCCCAGAGCGGGGGTGGCTGAAAGAAGGGATCGACGTGTTGTCATGCTTTGTCTCCTTTTGGGTTTTTCAAACGGGTGAGCGTCTTTGCAAACGCCAATCACGGCATCTGCTGTCATGCAGTTTGGGGCCGTCTCCCGGCAGAAACTAGAGCCAGTTGATGGCCTTTTTCAGGGCCAGTTTGTGGATATAAAGGAACTCTTTATGAATTTTTAAAAAGCTAAAAAAATTAACTTTTCACTCTGAAAAGACGGGCTTGCACGAACCTCAAAGGGCGATTTGCGCAAAGCCATGGCATGGCTCTGCTCAGGGTTTATCCGGGGCCGTGGCGCATGGCTTTGAAGGGGGTATCGAAGAGCACCTGTTGTGCAGGTGTAGCCAGGCGATGATTCATCGCAAAAGGCTTTTTGGGACGGCACAAGCGCTGCTGGCGATGCTGGGCTACAGGTCTGCGTTGGCTGTCGTGCCCCACACCGCATCCATCCAAGCGCTCATGGCTTGTGCCTGCAGCGGCGAGCGCACAGCGATGGTGAGTACGCGTGCTTGATCGGGGGTGTGTCGGGCGCGTTGCACACTGGCATGGCGGCCTGCGAACTGGATTTCTGACCAGTCGTGCTCATGAGTGCGCACCCAGCCTTTGAGGCGCATGACCCAAGCGGGCGTTTGCTGCAGTTGTTCGCGCAGCCAGGCGGTGTGAAACACCTGCGCAGGGCTGCGGCTGTCGCTGGTGAACAGGTTGGCATGGTCTGCGCAGTGGTTGTGCACATGCCCATGATCGTGGTCGTGGTCGTGGTCGTGGTCGTGGTCGTGGTCGTGGTCGTGCGCGCACTGGTCGGTGCAGCCGTGCGCAGGCGCGGCGGCAGAGGCCGCTGCCGATGCAGGCTCCCAATCGGTTTGCAGCAAAGCCAGGGGCAACTGCCCGTGCTGGCTTTTAAGGCAGGGCACGGGACCGACGGTGTCGTGCAGCCAGGTGGTGCACGCCTGAATCTCGTCAACGCTGCACAGGTCGGTTTTGTTGAGCACCAGCAGATCGGCGGCGCGCAGTTGGCGCATCAGGCTGTCGTGCAGCAAGGGGTCGGCCGCGTGAGCGCGCACGGCGGCAGCGTCCACCACCACCAGCACGCCATGCAAGCTCAGGCGTTTGTCGGCCAGGGCGATCTGGGCAATGGGCCAGGGGTCTGACACACCGCTGGCCTCGATGACGATGGCGTCAAAGGGCTGAGGCGTGTCCAGCACTTGCAGCAGGGCCTGGCTCAGGTCGCCGCCAATCTGGCAGCACACGCAACCGTTGCTCAGGGCGATGGTGTCGCTGTTGCTTTCGCTCAGCAGTTCGGCGTCGATGTTGATCGCGCCAAAGTCATTGACCAGCACGGCGATGCGCTGGCCCTTCGCTTGCTTTAACCAATGCACCAGCAAACTGGTTTTGCCTGCGCCCAGAAAACCGCCAATCACAGTCAGAGGAATGCGGGGCGGTGTCGGGGTGTTGTGCATGGTGGGCGTGAAAAGCAGAGAGTTACTGTCGTATGAAGGCGTCAATGGTCAGGGGTGTTGTTCCCGTAGCAGCCCACCCCGTGGGCAATGGCTTGTGCTTGCAGGGTGATGCTGTTGGGGGCGTGTTCCACGCCCATCGCCCAAAGGGTGGGTTCCTACAAAAGAGGTGCCTCCGGCGAAGGCCTCATGTTGGGGCTGAAGCCGCCGACCTACCGATACGGGTCTGTGGCTTGGTTCCTTGGTCGTCAACATGGCAGACCTCAGTGTGCCGGGTCAACGCATCAGGCCACTTGCGCGGGGAAAATCTGGCCGCCCAGCACGGTGCCCCAAACCCGGGCGTCCTTGAGTTTTTCGGCGCCCAGGGTCAGCGGGTTGTCCAGCAGCACACAAAAGTCGGCGCGTTTGCCCACTTCGATGCTGCCGATTTCGTGGTCCATCTTCAGTGTCCAGGCGGCACCCAGTGTGATGGCGTGCAGGGCTTGCGGCACGGTGAGGCGTTCTTTTTCGCCCAGCATGCGGCCCTTGGGCGTGATGCGGTTGACGGCGCACCAAGCGGTGAACAGCGGGCCCAGCGGCGTGACCGGCGCATCGGAATGGATGGCCAGTGGCACCCCGGCGGCCAGTGCGCTGCCGCAGGCGTCGAGCCGGTGGGCGCGGTCGGGGCCCATGGTCATTTCGTAATGCTGGTCGCCCCAGTACCACAGGTGGTTGGCAAACAGGTTGGCGCACAGGCCCAGGCTGGCCATGCGGCGGAACATGGGCGCATCGACCATTTGCGCGTGTTGCAGGGTGTGGCGGTGGTCGCTGCGCGGGGCGCGTGCTAGTACGCGTTCCACCGCATCGATGGCGGCCAGGCTGGCTTCATCGCCGTTGGTGTGGGTGTGGATGTGCAGGCCTGCGCGGTGGTAGATCTCGAAGTCGGCCTCGTACTGGCTGGGGGCGGTGACCCAGATGCCGTTGGGTGCGCCGTTGAAGTGGCCGGGCCAGCGCATGCGCGCTGAAAAGCCCTGGATCGAGCCGTCCAGCATCATCTTGACCAGGCCGTAACGCAGCTTGTCGGTGTTGCGTTTTTTCATGGCGTTGACGTGCTTGGCGCCTTGCGTGGCCCCGTGTGTGCCATGGAAGGCCTTGAAGGCGGGCAAGATGCGTACACAGCATTCGTCTTGGGCCAGGGCCGACTCCAGCACGGCGCAATCGGCTTCGCTCAGGGTGTTGACCAGGTCGGTGGCGGTGGTCACGCCTTGCATCTTGGCCAGGCGCGCAAAGTTCATCATGCCGGTCTCGTCCATGGGCGACATGAGCCCGGCCGTGCCCACATGGCGCATGACCAGGTGCATGGCAGCCGGTTCTTGCAGCTCGCCATTGGGGTGGTCCTTGCGGGGGCCGTCCTTGAATTTGACGACGCCTTCGACCTCGATGTCTTCGTCGACCTCGGCGATGCGCAGCATGGGGCTGTTGACGTTCATCAGGTGACCGTTGGCGTGCGCAATCACGATGGGGCGGGTGCTGCTGGCGCGGTCCAGGTGGTCGACCGTCATGCGTTCGCCACCAAAATAAATTGGATCAAAGCCCCAGGCCAGCAAAGGCTTGTCGGCGAGTTCGCCGCTTTGTTGCATCTTCTGGTCGATTTCGATCAGGCGCTGCACCACGGCTTCCATGGAGCGCAGGCCTTTGACGGTTTGGCCCCAGGGGTTCAGGCGGTCAAACCAGCCCAGATACTCCAGATCCCACATGCCGCCTTCCTTCAAGTGGCAGTGGCCTTCGATCATGCCCGGCATCAGCGTGCAGTCGGCGAAGCGGGCGTCCAGCGTGTAGTCGCCCCATTGGGCCAGTTCGTCCAACTGGCCCACGCCCAGGATGCGGCCATCGCGCACCGCCACATGCGTGGCCGAGGCCTGCATCGGGTTCATGGTGATGATCTCGCGGGCCACATAAATGGTGGTGGTGCTCATGGCAGTTCTCCTCAAAATTGTGGCCAGCGCTTTAGCTGATCGTGGGCAAGGGGTACAGGGGCTGACCGCTGTCGGACACGCGGTGGCAGGCCACATGGTGGCCGGGCAGCACTTCGCGCAAGGTCGGGGGCGCGGCGCGGCAGGCGTCTTCGGCAAAGGGGCAGCGCCCGGCAAAACGGCAGCCGCTGGGCACATTGAGCGGGCTGGGCGGGTCGCCTTGCAGGCGAATGCGCAGCTTACGTTTTTGACCGCGTGCATCCATCGACGGCGCAGCCGACCACAGGGCCAGCGTGTAGGGGTGCAGGGGGTGGGCAAACAGGTCTTCGCGGGGTGCGCGTTCCACAAACTGCCCCAGGTACATGACGGCGATGTCATCGCACATGTGGCGGATCACGCCCAGGTCGTGCGAGATGAACAGGTAGGTCAGCCCCAGCTCTTTTTGCAGCCGCTGCATGAGGTTCAGGATTTGCGCCTGGATGGCCACGTCGAGCGCCGACACCGGTTCGTCGCACACCAGCAGTTCGGGCCGCCCGGCCAGAGCCCGGGCAAGTGCTATGCGCTGGCGCTGGCCACCCGAAAACTGGTGTGGGAACAGCTGCATTTGTTCGGGGCGCAGACCGGCTTGCATGAACAGCGTGCGCGCCAGCTCGTCGCGCTCGGCGGGCGCGCCCACGCCCATCATGTCCAGCGCATCGCGGATGGCCTGACCAGCGCGCACCCGGGGGTTGAGCGAGGCAAAAGGGTCTTGGAACACCATCTGAAAGTGTTTGCGCTGCAGCCGCAGGGCTTCGCCTTGCAGTGTGCTGATGGGGGCGTCGCCCAGCGCCACATGGCCTGCAGTCACCGGGGCCAGGCGCATCACGGCCAGGGCCGTGGTGCTTTTGCCTGAGCCGCTTTCACCCACGATGCCAAAGGTGCGGCCGCGTTCGATGTCAAAACTCACGCCGTCCACCGCCTTGAGCACGGTTTTGGGCTGGAGAAAACCGCCCTTGAGCGGGTAGTGCACTTGCAGGTCACGCACCTGCAACAAGGTGTCACTCATGCTGGCGCTCCTTGGACTTCGGGGAAGAGCCAGCACATCACGCGGTGGCCGCTTTGCACCCAGGTGCTGGGCGGCACATGGGTGCGGCAGCGTGGTTGCGCGTGGCTGCAGCGGTCGGCAAAGGTGCAGCCACCTTGTCGTTCCAGCAGTGAGGGCACGGTGCCTGGAATTTCTTGCAAGGGCTGGCCGTGGCTTTGCGGGTTGCGGCCAGGTGCGCAGGCGATCAGGCCCTGGGTATAGGGGTGGCTGGGGCGCGACAAGATCAGATCGGTCGGCCCTTCTTCCACCATGCGGCCCGCGTACATCACGGCCACGCGATCGGTCATCTCGGCCACCGCCCCCATGTCGTGGGTGATCAAGAGCACAGCGGTGCCGGTGCGCTCGCGCATCTCGCTGATGAGGTCAAAAATTTGGGCCTGCACCGTCACGTCGAGCGCCGTGGTGGGCTCATCGGCGATCAGCACATCGGGCTGGCAGGCCAGCGCCATGGCGATCATGACGCGCTGGCGCATGCCCCCCGAAAATTGGTGCGGAAACTGGTGCACGCGGCCTGCAGCGTCTGGTATGCCCACGGCTTCGAGCATCTCGATGGCGCGCGTCAAAGCGGCCTGCGCATCGAGCCCCTGGTGCAGGCGCACCGATTCCATGATCTGCTCGCCCACGCTGTAGGCGGGGTTCAAAGACGTCATGGGCTCCTGAAAAATCATCGAAATGCGGTTGCCGCGCACGCGCCGCATTTGTGCTTCGGGCAGTTGCAGCAGATCCTTGCCTTCAAACAGGATTTGGCCCGAGGTGATGCGCCCAGGCGGCTGCGGGATCAGGCGCATCAAGGCCAGCGCTGTGATGCTTTTGCCGCAGCCCGATTCGCCCACCAGGCCAAGCGTTTCGCCACGGCGCAGTTGCAAGTGGATGTCTTCCAGCACATGGGCGGTACCGCCCCGGCTCTGGAACTCGACGCCCAGGCCGCGAACTTCGAGCAAGGGCGCCGTGTCGGTCGTTCTTTCTGTCATGTCAATGGGGAAGGTCATGCGGGTGTCTTCGGGCTCAGCGCAAATGCATTTTGGGGTTGAGTGCATCGTTGAGGCCATCGCCCACCAGACTGACCGACAACACCGTCAGGAAAATCGCAGCGCCAGGCAGCGTC
>NZ_JBIKIL010000180.1:0-5036 GCF_044361645.1 Limnohabitans sp.
GTCCTTGAACACTTCCTCACGTTAGGTCCTTGGCGCGTTTGGTGGAGCCTCATCGGCCACCGACTTGCGCTACTACGACCACTGCTGACTTCTCACACCGACTCGACATCGTCGCCCTTTCAGGCATAAGGTGAGATCTCCCCAGGTAAGGGCCGCACTCCTTCACCGCACAACCGCCGGATATACACCACATCGCTTTGATCACAAGAGCTTCTTGGTTTCTTGCCCAGTCGCCCTGCTTGGCAGTGCCTCATATCCGATTCTTGTTCATCGGCTCGCAGTTTATGTTCCACGCTTCCTTCCCACACTCGGTCACCCTCATGCAGTTGCGCTTCACTTCGCTCGTCGTGATCAACTTGCGACGGGACTTGCACCCGTAGGAGTGCGCCCATGCTGGGCGCACAAAAAAACGCCGCAAGTCGTGCAGCCTGCGGCGTTTTTATTTTGGCGGGGCATGAAGCCCCGCGCCAAACGGCATCAGGCCAAGGTGTCGGCCCAAATGTTTTGCGCCCAAGACCAAGCGTAAACACCTTCTAACTCATTGGCCGCGCTCGACACACCACCCGAGCCGGGCACGGTGAGCATGGTTTTCTTCTCAAGGTCGTAGCGGTGCACGCTGGCCACATGCACCACGTCTTTGCTGCTGACGTAGCTGTAGCAGGTGTTGTTGTAGATGGGCATGGGGTTGACTTCTTTGCCCATCAACAAGGCCACCACGGCAGCGGCACAGGTTTTACCGTGCTGGTTGGCCATATGGCCCGACTTGGGCATCAAGGGGGCGACTTGGATCGAGTCGCCCAGTACGTGCACGTTTTTAGCTGCTTTGGATTCAAAGGTGAGGAAGTCCACTTCGCACCAGCGCTTGTTGGCCGTGGCCAAGCCTGCGTTGACAGCGATGTCGCCCGCACGCATGGAGGGAATCACGTTCAGCACGCTGGCCTTGACGTCTTCGTTGAACTCAAACTTCAAGGTGTTGGTGGCCGCATCGACATCGGTCACGTTGTGCTTGCCCCGGTACTCCACAATGCCTTTGTAACGCTCGGCCCAGGCTTTTTTGAACAATGGACCCTTGGAGGTCACGTCGTCGTTGGCGTCCAGAATGATCACCTTGCTTTTGGGCTTGGCCTTGCTGATGTAATCGGCCGCTTGGCAAGCGCGCTCGTAGGGGCCGGGGGGGCAGCGGTAGGGTGCCAGCGGGATGGACATGGCGAACACGCCACCGTCGGGCATGGCTTCGAGTTGCTTGCGCAGCGTGACGGTTTGTGCGCCCGCTTTCCAGGCGTGCATGACTTTGTCTTTGGCACCGGCCTTGTTCATGCCGGGCAAAGTTTCCCACATGAAGTCGATGCCGGGCGAGACGATCAAGCGGTCATAGCTCAACTCGGTGCCGCCAGCCAGCTTGACGATGCGTTTGTCGGCATCGATCGTGTTGACGCGGTCTTTGATGACCTTGACACCGTGACGCTTGGTCAGGTTGTCATAAGGCGTGGTGATCTCGCTGATGGTTCTGCTGCCGCCAATGACCAAGTTGGACATGGGGCAAGAAATGAAAGCATCGCTGGGCTCGACCAAGGTGACCTGGATTTTGTGCTCAGACCACAAGCGAAGGTATTTGGCGGCTGTGGCACCGGAGTAGCCCCCGCCAATGACCACCACCTTAGGGCCGCTGCCGCCGCCGAGGGTGGCACAGCCCGAAACCAATCCCATGGCACCCAAAGCGGAGCCTGTCTGCAGAAAATGACGACGTTGCATGGTGCGGGTTTCCTTATTTCTTTTGGGCAGCAAAATAACCAGCGATGGCGGCAATTTGCTCGTCCGAGTAGCCCTTGGCCAGCTGGTGCATGATGGTGGCCGCGGGCACGCGACCGGCTTTGTAATCGAGCATTTTTTGTGTGGTGATTTCTTTGGGCACGCCGGCCAGCGAGGCCATGCCCGGCATGGCGTTACCGTTGGTGCCGTGGCAACCTGAGCAAGATGCCGCCATACTGCGCGCGTGCAGAGGGTCAATCTGGGCTTGCGCCAGACCGGTGGCGGCGAGCATGGCCGCTGCGCTTAAAACGTGCTGAATTTTCATGGTTTTTCCTCGTCTTCATCGATCAAACATGAGCGCCTTCAAGGGCGCAGGTATACATAGCCTTGCTTGGCCTGAAGTGTGGCCACCTCAGAGACGCCAGCGGGCACCACTTTGGCTTCCATCAACAACTTGTCGGTCGGGATTTTGCGTGCCACCAAAGTGTTGTTGCACACTCTGAATTCCACGCCTTTGTTGGCCAAGTCGCTGACACCACCGGCAAAGGCTTGGTCCATTTGGTTGGTGGCGCCATCGAGCAAAAAGTCAATGCCCAAACCGTGTGCGACCACCACAATTTTGACCGTCGGGTCTGCCGCCAAGTGGTTGCGGATGTTGCCTATGGCGCGTGAAGCCTGAGGTATGCCTTCACTCAAATGGTAAACCACCTTGATTTCGGCCCAGCTCAGGGTGCAGGCCAAAAGGCCAGCTAACAACAACAGAGGTTTTTTCATTCGTTTTTCCTTAAGAACGGATATTAATCCGGAGTCTGGCGTGTGCGTGACCGTGAAAACCCGACCCGAAACTGACACAGATCTTTCAAACGGATTCACTGGCAATTTGCACGCACACCGCGCGGCACAAGGTGACCACGCGTTCGTTGATGATACGGTAATAAATTTGTACACCTTCTCGTCGCTTGCCCAACACGCCCGCTTGGTACAAGGTGTTGAGGTGCTGGGACATATTGGGTTGGGTGGTGTCGATCTCGGCCAGGAGTTCACCCACGTTTTTTTCGCCATTGCAAAGCGCGCTGATGATGCGCAGCCGCATGGG
The DNA here is from genome assembly GCF_044361645.1 of Limnohabitans sp. Classification (GTDB taxonomy): domain Bacteria; phylum Pseudomonadota; class Gammaproteobacteria; order Burkholderiales; family Burkholderiaceae_C; genus Limnohabitans_A. Next base: position 2,846 of record NZ_JBIKIL010000180.1, read on the forward strand.
TGCGGACATGACCCGAAAAACTTCGGCGGCTTTTTCAAACACCTCCTCCGATTCGGTCAGCGCGTTGTCTTCTGTTGGAGCGGTCTTGGCCATGGTGTATTTGCTTGGTGGGACTCAATCAGTCGTGTTGGGTTTTCAGCAGCATACAAGATGGGCTTGCAAGCCATGACTGAGGCCGACAAGGACAGGGCAATTGCCGACCAACACCGTCGCCTGAAAATGAATCAGCCGCTATTGTGGACAATTTTGGCGCAATTTCAAACCATTGATTGGTTGTTTGCATATGCCAAGAACAAGATAAGCCAAGTTGCACGGCCAGTTGGCTGCATGCCAAAGTGACCAGCCCCGATGTTGTCGGCTGCGAAAAAGGCTTCAGCCTTGACCAGCCGACCTGCTGCGGTCGGGTGTTGTCAAGCGGGCCATTGGGGCGTGGCCAAAGGCAACAAGGCCCTTCCCGTCTGCACCAGGCCTAGGCGTAACGGTTGGCCATGGCCTCCAGCGACACGGGCTGGATCTGGCTGCCGCGTCCGGCGCAGCCAAAGGCCTCAAAACGGGCTTTGACGATGGCGGCGGCGGCTTTTTTCGCGGCCGTCAAGGCTTTGCGCGGGTCAAACTCCGAGGGTTGCTGGGCCATCAACTGGCGCATGGCCCCGGTCATGGCCAGCCGGATGTCGGTGTCGATGTTGACCTTGCGCACACCGCTTTGGATGCCGCGCACGATCTCCTCGACCGGCACGCCATAGGTTTCTTTGATGTCGCCGCCGTACTGGCGAATGATCTGCAGCCACTCTTGCGGCACGCTGGAGCTGCCGTGCATCACCAAGTGGGTGTTGGGAATGGCGGCGTGAATGGCGACAATGCGGTCCATGGCCAAAATATCGCCCGTAGGTGGGCGGGTGAACTTGTAAGCGCCGTGGCTGGTGCCAATGGCAATGGCCAGCGCGTCCACCCCGGTTTGCGCCACAAAGTCTTGGGCCTGCACTGGGTCGGTCAGCATCTGCTCGTGGCTGAGTTTGCCCTCGGCGCCCACGCCGTCTTCCTCGCCCGCCTCGCCCGTCTCCAGCGAGCCCAGACAGCCCAATTCACCCTCCACCGACACGCCCACGGCGTGCGCCATCTCGCACACCTTTTGCGTCACGCCCAGGTTGTAGGCGTAGCTGGCGGGAGTTTTGGCATCGGCCATGAGCGAGCCGTCCATCATCACACTGGAAAAACCCGAGCGGATGGACTGCTGGCACTGCGCAGGTGTGGCGCCGTGGTCCTGGTGCAAGACCACCGGAATGCCCGGGTGGGTTTCGATGGCGGCCAACACCAGGTGGCGCAAATACGCCTCGCCCGCGTACTTGCGGGCCCCGGCCGAGGCTTGCAAGATGACCGGGCTGTCGGTGGCCTGCGCCGCCTCCATGATGGCCTGCACTTGCTCGAGGTTGTTGACGTTGAATGCGGGAATGCCATAGCCAAACTCGGCCGCGTGGTCGAGGACTTGGCGCAGTGAAACCAATGCCATGAGGAAACTCCTTGGAAAGAAAAAAGATCAAAAAGAATCAGTCCGCAGCAGCCCGCTTCGCCAAAATCTCGATGACGGGCAAGGTCTTGCCCTCCAAAATTTCGAGGAATGCACCCCCGCCCGTCGAGATGTAGCCCACCTGCTTTTCGATGCCGTATTTGGCAATCGCCGCCAGCGTGTCGCCGCCGCCCGCGATGCTGAAGGCGCTGGACTCGGCAATCGCCTGGGCAATCACCCGGGTGCCGTTCTCAAAGGCCGCAAACTCGAACACGCCCACCGGGCCGTTCCACACAATGCTGCCCGCCTGTTTGAGCTGGGCGGCCAATTTGGCTGCGGTCTCGGGGCCGATGTCCAAAATCAAATCATCGTCGGCCACCTCGTTCGCCCGCTTGACCGTGGCCACCGCGTCCGCCGCAAAGGTCTTGGCTGTGACCACATCGGTCGGAATCGGTACCGCGATGCTGGCGTCGCCCAGTTTCTCGCCCCTGGCTTTCATGGCCTCGATCACGGCTTGGGCCTCACCCACCAAGTCGGCCTCGGCCAGGCTTTTGCCGATGTTCAGGCCCGCGGCCAGCATGAAGGTGTTGGCGATGCCGCCGCCCACGATCAGCTGGTCCACCTTGTGCGACAGGCTCTTCAAAATGGTCAGCTTGGTGCTCACCTTGGAGCCCGCCACGATGGCCA
>NZ_JBIKIL010000081.1:0-16770 GCF_044361645.1 Limnohabitans sp.
ATACTTTGATAAGCTTGGAGCACCACGTCTGGTATGAACCTCAACCTCACGAACCGCCTAGTGCGGACCCGCATGCTAGGTGGTGTGGCAGGGGCGCAGTCATGTTGACTGCCCCCTATGCCGATGGGCGCTGGGCATCGACATGCCCAGCGTATCGCCTCAGGTTTTCAGCAGCACCGGCTCGATGGCCTCGCCTTGTGCGGTGATGCGGCCAATGATGGCGGTGTGCGGGTAGCCTGACGCTTTGAGGGCCTGCACGCAGGCCTTGGCTTGGGCTGCGGGCACGCTGGCCAGCAGGCCGCCTGCGGTTTGTGGGTCAAACAGCAGAGGGTAGCGCGGGTCGCCCACGAACTCGTCGGCGTTGCGCAAGGCGCGGCGCAGGCGCACATTGGCCGGTTGCAAAGAGCTGACGATGCCCGCTTTGACGCAGTCCACCGCACCGCTCAGCAAAGGCAGCATGCTCAACTGCAGTTCGGCATCCACGCCGGACGGCCGTGTCATCTCCACCAAGTGGCCCAGCAGGCCAAAGCCGGTCAGGTCGGTGCAGGCGGTGGCGCCGAATGCACGCAAAACTTGCGCTCCTGTTTGGTTGGACAGCACCATCGACTGCAGCGCGGCATCGATCCAGCGCCCTTTGGCGGCGTGGCGTGCATGCGCGGCAAACAAGGTGCCGGTGCCAATCGGCTTGGTCAGCAGCAGCACATCGCCCGGCTGCATGCCGCCTTTGCGCATGACACCGTCCAGCTTCTCGTCGATCAGGCCGTTGATGGCAAAGCCCAAAGCCAACTCAGCGCCCTCGCCCGTGTGCCCGCCCACCAGGGCGCAGCCTGCGGCGTTGAGCACTTCGATGGCACCGCCCATCATTTGGGTCAGCAGGTCCTCCACCTTGCGCTCCAGGCCCGGCGGCACGGTGACCACGGCGGTGGCGGTTTGCGGCTCGGCACCCATGGCAAACACATCACCCAAGGCGTGGTTGGCCGCGACTTTGCCAAACAGATAAGGGTCGTCGATGAAGGCCCGAAAAAAGTCCACCGTTTGCACCACAGCCATGCCGGGCGGTACGCGCACGATGGCTGCGTCGTCTGGCGAATGCAGGCCAATCAAGACGTCTGCGCGCTCGACCGGTTGCAATTGGCCCAGAGCCCGCGACAGCACATTGGCACCCACCTTGGCCCCGCACCCACCGCAGCGCATGGCGATGGCCGAAATGGCTTGCAAGGACTCCTCTGCCGTCAGTGTCAACCGCGAGGCGGGGGGCTTGCCGTGGGCTTGAATGTCTTTGATCAGTTGGCCCATGGCTTGCAGGCTTTCGCGCAGGTGGGACTCCGGCTGGCCAGGGCTGCCCGCGCCCGGCATGAGCGGCAGTTCGGTGAAGCGTTGCATGAAGGCACGGTCGATGCGGTCTTTCCAGCGCCAGACCCAAGCCCCGGCAAAGCCTAAGGAGCCGCGCGAGGCCACGGCAAAGCGGTTGCCGGTCGAAATCAGGGCCAGCCACTGGCGTTGGGGGTCATAGGCCAGCAAGGGCTGGCCGCGCAAACTGCGGCGAAGATTCTCGGCCAATGGTTTGGCCATGCGCACGGCAAACACGCCCGCTTTTTCGAGGGGGCGTTCGACAAATGAGGCGATGTCGCCCGCCGCAAACACCAGAGGGTCGTTCAGACTTTGCAATTGCGGATGGACCAATATGAAGCCGCGCTTGTCCAGTGCCAAGCCTGTGCTTTGCAGCCAAGAAGGCCCCCCCGCTTGCGTGACCCACATGGTCTCATCGGCATCGAAGGTGCGGCCATCGCGGGTGTGCAGACAGCCGGGCGAGACCTGCACCACCTCGGCGAGTGTGTGCACCACCACGTTGCGCTCTTGCAGCACTTGCGCAAAGCGTTGGCGCACGCGCGGGTTGTGGGTCGGCAAGATGGTTTCGCCCGAGCTCAGCAACACAAATTTCAGGTCTTCGGGGTTGCGCCCCAGTGCTTTGAGTTCGAGGCGCAATCGGTACTGCATGGACAGCACCAACTCCACCCCCCCTGCGCCCGCGCCGACAACGGCGATGGTCATGCGGCCCCGGTGGAGCGGCCACTGGCGGGCTTTGTCCAGCAGGGCGAGCCAGCGTTGGTTGAATTGCGCAATCGGCTTGACGGGCACAGCCAGGCTTTGCGCGCCCTCGACATGGCGCAGTTGCGGTGTCGATCCGATGTTGATGGACAACAGGTCGTAGGGCACGGGTGGCCGGTCTTGGCAGATGACGGTTTGGTTTTTGCGGTCGATGCCAATCGCCGCAGCGCGGTACATCCGCGCACCTGCAAAGGCACACAGGCGGCCTAAGTCGATGTGGACTTCGTCAAAACTGTAATGGCCCGAAATGTAGCCAGGAAGCATGCCCGAGTAGGGCGTGTCGATGTCGGTGCAAATGAGTGTCAGGCGCACGCCCGGCTCGGGCTTCATGGCGAACATGCGCAGCACGCCCACGTGGCTGTGGCCGCCGCCCACCAGCACGAGGTCACGCAGCACAGGCTGATTGGAAGATTGCATTCTCAAGGGGTCCAGAGTTCTTGCACCCAGCGGTGCAAGGCGGCGCGTTCGGCCTGGGGTTCAAACAAAGGTGCGCGCAGCGCGCACTGATGCCCTAAGTGTGCCACCAGTGCAGCGCCATCGACCGGTACGCGGCATGCCAACAAACTGGCGGCCAGCGCGGGGGCATCACCGGGCTCGAAGTAGCCCGCGTAATCCTCGCCCAGCAGGCCGACATTGCCGTCAATGCGCGAAGCCAGCACGGGTGTGCCGCTGCACACGGCCTCCATCAGCACATGCGCGCCGCCTTCCATGCGGCTGCAGTGCACCAGCAGGTGGGCGCGCTGGATGCGCTCAAGTGTCTGGCGGTGGGGCACAGCCCCCAGCCAGCGGTAATGCGGGCATTGCGCTTGTGTGGCTTGAGCGGCCAAGCCCAGCGCTGGCTCGAGCGGCGCGCCAATGTGGTCGATCCGCACGCCCGCGTCTGCTGGCAACAGGCGGGCTGCGGCCATCAGCGTGAGCGGGTCTTTTTCTTCGCGCAAATGCCCCACCATCAGCACGCGCAAATGGCGCGCGGTTTTGGGCAAGGTTTGGCGCGTGCCGGTCGATTGAAAAATCACGCGGGCCTTGGCCTGGTGCGCGCTGGGCAGGCTTTGCAGGCCCAGGCCTTGCAGCACCACCAAAGTGTGTGCCAGAGCCAATGAGCGCTGGGCCAGCCGGTCGTGAGCGATGTCGCGGTACAAGTCGGTGCCCGTCAGCACCACGCCCAGGCCGCGCTGACCGTGCCCAGCGTGCCAGGCTTGCACCGATTCGGCCGAGCGGCGGGCGTGCAGGGCCAGCATGACATCGTCTTGCTGCGCATGCGCATCAGGCCATTGCCGTACGATGCGAACCTCATGCCCCGACAACAGGCGTTGCCAGCGGCGGGCCGTTTGCCAGTTGCCATTGTTGGCATCGGCCAAAGCAGGGCTGACAATCACGACACGAAGTTTTTGCATGGGCGGTTTATACATGAATGGCAGTACCACGGCGGGGGCAAGGCAGACCCCCGAAGATGCAGTTTCAGTTGGCTTTGAGGGGCCGGTGCACAGCCCGATTCGCACAGCCAGTGCGCAGGCTTTGGCGCTGGCGCTGCAGGCCACCCGCGCGCGTACTTTGGGTTTACTGCAGGCCTGGCAAAGTGCCTTGCCCGATTTGTCTGTGCCCCCCCTGGCGGGCATGAACCCGCCGCTGTGGGAGTGGGGCCACATCGCTTGGTTTCAGGAGTGGTGGACGGTGCGCAACCGCCAGCGCCTGTTGGGCACCCGCAGTGCCTGCAGCGCTTCGGACTTTGACGCTTCGGTGCGGCCCGATGCCGATGCCCTCTACAACTCCAGCGAGATCGCGCACGACAGCCGCTGGGCCTTGGCCTTGCCCGACCTGGCCGCAACGCAGGCCTATTTGGAACAGGTATTGCAGCGCAGCTTGACGCATTTGGCTGCGCTGGCGCAGACCGAACACGCCGACAGTGACCAGGCCTTGTACTTTTGGCGACTGGTTGTGCAGCACGAAGACATGCACAACGAAGCCTCGGTTTACATGGCACAGGCTCTGGGTTTGGCTTTGCCGCAGGCCCTGTGTGAGCGTGGCGGTGCAGCGGCGCAGCTGCCAAGCCCAAAAGGGCCGCTGCGGGTTCCAGCGCAAGTCCACCGCCTGGGCCACGAGGGCCCCGGCTTTGCTTTTGACAACGAATGCCAAGCCCAAGGCGTGTCGCTGGCCGCCTTCAGCATCGACGCACAGGCCGTCACTTGGGCGCGTTACCTGCCTTTTGTGCAGGCCACCGGCCACACCCTGGCGCCCCATGTGCGCCAAGCGCAAGGGGTTTGGCAGGCGCAGCGTTTTGGGCAGTGGCAGGCGCTGGACCTGCAGGCCCCGGCCGTGCACCTGAACGCCCATGACGCCCAAGCATGGTGCCAGTGGGCGGGCAGGCGGCTGCCCAGCGAAGCCGAATGGGAATGCGCGGCGCAGCAGCCGGGCTTTGTGTGGGGCCAAGTGTGGGAGTGGACCGCCAGCGACTTTGCGCCCTTCCCCGGCTTTGAGCCGCACCCCTACCGCGACTACTCTGCGCCTTGGTGGCACAGCCACCGCGTGCTGCGCGGGGCCTGCGCTGCCACCTCGGGGCATGTGGCAGATGTGCGTTACCGCAACTTCTTTGTGCCTGAGCGGCGTGACATTTTTGCGGGCTTTCGTTCGGTGGCCCTGTGATGCGGCAAGCAGGTTCAGTGTTGGGTGTTGAGGGTTGAGGGTTTGGCGTTGAGGGTTGAGCGTTGAGCGTTGAGCGTTTGGCGTTGAGGGTTGAGCGTTAAGAGTTGAGCGTTAAGAGTTGAGCGTTAAGAGTTGAGCGTTAAGAGTTGAGCGTGCGCCCTTGTAAATCGCAGAACGCACAACGCACAACGCACAACGCACAACGCAAAACCCGAGCCCTCAACGCTCAACGCCCTTGCGCAAGAGTTCATCGATCAGGGCATGTGTCTTGAGTGCGTCGGCCCCGGTCACGCGGGGCGGTCTTTGCTCTCGGATGGCACCGATGAAGTCGGCCAACACGTCTTGGTGCGCTTGGTGTGAAAAGTCCATCATGTTCGCGCCGCTGCCCGTGCCCCCCTCATCCACCACGCTCAGGGGCGGGCCGTGTAAAAAGTTCACCACCAAGCTGGCACCCGTCAGGCGTGCGCTGCCCAGCGTGCCAATCACCTCGATGCTTTCTGGGTAACCCGGATAAAAGGCGGTGCTGGCCATCAAATCGCCGGGTGCGCCATTGCCCAAGACCAGCAGCGCCTGCACATGGTCTTCGGTTTCCATTTGGTGCAAGCGGGTTTGGGTGACGCTGGCCGCCTTGACCGACTGCACGCCCACCAAAGCCTGAAAAAGGTTCAGGGTGTGGATGGCCTGGGTCAACAACACACCGCCACCATCGCGCGCTTTTGTGCCCCGGCCCGGGGTGTCGTAATACGCTTGATCGCGCCACCATGGGATGCGCACCGAGGCCGCCTGCATTTCGCCCAGCCGCCCCTCGCTCAGCACTTGCTGCAAGACCACCGCCGCCTGGCGAAAGCGGTGTTGCAACACCACGCCCAGCTGCAAGCCAGAGGCCTCGGCCATGGCCACCAGTTGGGCCGAGCGCTGAAAGTCGAGTTCCAGCGGCTTTTCCAGCAACACATGTTTGCCCGCAGCCCAACAGCGTTGGCAAATCTCCAGGTGGGTCGATGGTGGCGTGGCCACGATCACGGCTTGCACCAAGGGGTCTTGCAAGGCCGGCTCGAGCGTGTCAACCAGCTGCACAGAGCCGGTGTAGGGCCGCAGGCGATCGGGGTGCGGTTGGCGTGTTACGGCAAAGCGCAGATCAATTTGGTCTGCCAGGTCTTGCAAGCTGCGCAGGTGCGGTGCGGCACCCGCACCCAGGCCCACCAAGGCCATGCCGATGCGTGGGGGCAGCTCCATGGGCATGGCTTTAAGCACCCTTGCCAATCTGAACCTGGTTGATCTGCGCTTGCGCTTTCACCAGCGAGGGCACCAGCTCGGCGCCGAAGCCCAATGCGCAAGCCGTCACCAGGCTTTGGTGCACGCTGGTGCCCACCGCTGCCGGGGCTTTCACGCTTTCCGTCAAATGCACGTAGTAGCGCAAATCTTTGGAGGCGTTGTTCAACTCAAATTTCAGGCCGCCGTAGTCACCGTCCAGTGTTTTGGCCATGGCCTGAAACAAACCAGAATTGACCGCGCCAGCCGAAACCACGCGCACCAGCTGGGACACATCGATGCCCGCCTTGGCGCCCACGGCAAAAGCCTCGGCTGTGGCGGTGGTGATGGCTTGACCGAGAAAATTGTTCAACAGCTTGATCACGTGGGCTGAGCCCATGTCGCCGACATGAAAAATGTTTTCGCAATACGCCTTGAACACAGGCTCCAACTTCGCAAAGACTTCGGGCGATGCGCCCACCATGGTGTTGAGTTTGCCCGCTTCGGCCTCAACGGGTGAGCGGGCCAGCGGCGCATCGACCAGGGTCATGCCTAAGGCCGCGCAGCGTGCGGCCAAGCGGCGTGTGGACTCGGGCTCGCTGGTGGAGGCATCGACCACCACCAAACCTGCACGGGCTTGGCTGAGCAAGCCTTGGGGGCCTTCCAGTGCGGCCTCCACTTGCGGTGAGCCGGTGACGCAAATGATGACCGCATCACAGCCACTCAGATCGGCGTGGCTTGGCACCAGTTTGGCACCTTGCGCCAACAGGTCTTGCAAGGGCTCGCGCCGAGCGTGTGCAGTCAGAGAAACTTGAAAACCTTTGGCCAATAAATTCTTCGCGATGCCGTGGCCCATCAGGCCCGATGCGCCAATAAAACCGATGTGTTGCATGTGGATCTTTCGTGTGATGAATCAAAAACTCAGGATGCCTTCATGCGTTAGCAAAGAGGCGCACAGGACAAACTCGCGCCTTGCGAGCCAGTGAAGTTCAAGTTATCACTTTAGTGATGACGGTGCCCAGTGCCGCTGGACGCATAGGCGACAACTTCACCTGATAGCCATGGTTTACCCCAAGCATATTCCATGGGGTTTGTCCTAAAGTCAAAACACAACAACGCAAGCTGTTTGTTGTTCACCTCACTACTGGAGACATAAACATGAAGCTTTTAAAACCTTTGATCGGTGCCGTTCTTTCGTCGGTACTTGCTTTTAGCGCGTACGCCCAGCAAGCGCCCATCACATTGCACGGCGCGTCGCAATTTGGCGATGACCATGCCTTCACCAAGTCCATGGTGAAATTTGAAGAGTTGGTCAAAAAGTATTACGGCAAGCCGGTCAATTTCGTGCTGCACAAAAACAGCGAACTGGGCTTGGAGAAAGATTACTTCGCCTACATGAACCAAGGCAAAGCGGTGGACTACGCCATTGTCTCGCCCGCCCACATGTCCACCTTTTCCAAAGCCGCGCCCTTCATCGATGCGCCCTTTTTGTTCAGCGACTTGAACCATTGGAACAAGGTGCTGGACCAAGACGTGCTCAAGCCCATCGCCGATGAGGTGGAGCAAAAAGCCGAAGTCAAGCTGATCGGCTATGCCGGCGGTGGTGTGCGCAATATCTTCTCCAACAAGACGGCGGGCAACTTGGCCGACTTGAAAAACCTCAAAGTGCGCGTGCAAGGTGCGCCCATTTGGAGCCGCACCTTTGGCGCTGTGGGCATGGCGCCCACTGTGATCGCCTACAACGAGGTCTACAACGCCATTCAAAACGGGGTGATCAATGCCGGTGAAAACGAAGCGGCAGGCGTCGAAGCCATGAAGTTCTTTGAAGTGGCCCCCAACATTTTGATGACCCGCCACGCCATCACGATCCGCCCCCTGTGCTTCTCGGTCAAGACCCTGAAGAAGTTGCCTGCTGACTTGCAAGCAGCGATCATCAAAGCGGGCAAAGAAGCAGGCGCCTACGGACGTCAAATTGAATCGTCCGAAGACCAGGCCAAGCTCGACAAGTACGCCAAAGAAGGCAAGCTCAAGCAAGTGCCTTTCAGCCAGCGTGCCGAAATGCAAAAGCTGGTCGATCCGGTCATGGTCGCCTATGCCAAAGAGGTCGGAGCAGATGCCATTTACGCCAAGATCAACAGCTTGAAGTGATCCCCCTCAAAGCGGTGGCCCACTAGCCACCGCTTTGCTTTTGCCTTGCACGACATTGCGTATGAAAAAACTGTTGTTCATCATCGACGGATTGCTGTCATTTCTTTTGATCTTCATGGTGCTGCTTTTGTTGGTGCCGGTGAGTCTGCAGATTTTTTCGCGGTACACCGATTTGATACCGCGCTACATGTGGACCGAAGAGATGAGCCGGTTTTTTTTCGTCTGGTTGATCATGCTGGGGGCCACGCTGGGGGTGCGTGAAAAGATGCACTTTGATGTGGACTTTTTGCCGCCACTGTCTGACAAGCTCAACCGACGCTTGTTGTTTGTCTGCCAATTTTTCATGCTGATTTTTTCGGCCGTGATTTTTTACTGGGGCATTGAGTTCACCCAATTTGGCTGGAACCAAACCTCTGAGTTGGCCGAGATGCCCATGTGGTGGATTTTCATTGCCTGGCCCATTTCGGGTTTTCTGTGGATGGTTTTTTTGTTGCACCAAATGTTCAACCCACCCGTCGAAGGTGAGCGCGTGAACCAGGAGTCGTTTTTGTGAGCTCGGTTTTGTTTTCGCCCGGAATAGCCGCCTTGGTGCTGTTTGGCGGCTTTTTCTTTCTTTTGGCCATTCGGGTGCCGGTGGCCTTTGCCTTGGGCTTGGCGTCGCTGCCGGTTCTTTTGTTTGAGCCCCGGCTCTCGCCCATGGTCTTGTTCAACGAAACTTTCAAGACCTACAACTCTTTCATTTTGTTGGCCGTGCCCTTTTTCTTGCTGACCGCCAACCTGATGAACGGCGGTGGCATCACCAGCCGGATCATGCGGCTGTCCAGAGCCTTGGTCGGTCATTTTCCCGGTGGCTTGGCGCAGGTCAACGTGTTGTTGTCGGTGTTTTTTGCGGGCATTTCGGGCTCGGCCAGTGCCGATGCCGCAGGCCAGGGCAAATTGTTCATCGAGGCCCAGGTCAAAGAAGGTTACGACTTGTCCTTTTCGATTGCGGTCACGGCCGTCTCGGCGGTGTTGGCTGTCATCATTCCGCCGTCCATTTTGATGGTGGTGTGGGGCGGGGTGATCTCCACTTCAATTGGCGCCATGTACCTGGCGGGCATTGTGCCGGGCGTGTTGTTGTGCTTGGCACAAATGGCCACCGTCCACGCTTATGCGGTCAAGCGCAACTACCCGGTTTACCCGCGTGCAGACCTTCTTGAAATCGTCAAGTCCGCCGGTGTGGCCATACCGGCCATGTTGACCCCCGTGATCATTGTGGGCGGCATTTTGCTGGGCTGGTTCACGGCCACCGAGTCGGCCGCTGCCGCGGTTTTGTATGCCGCCGCATTGTCTTTGTTCTTTTACCGTGAAATGGGTTTCAAACAGTTCATGGCTGCGGTGCTGGACACCGGCAAACTGTCGGCAGTGGCCTTGTTTTGTGTGGGCACAGCGTCTGTTTTTGGCTGGTTGTTGGCCTATTACCAAATCCCCAAAGCCTTGTTGGCCAATGTGCAAACCTGGGGCCTTGACGTGATTGGCGTGGGCCTGTTCATTGCGGCAGCTTTCTTGATTGTGGGTTGTTTTCTAGACGCGATCCCGGCCATCATCATCGTCGGCACCACCTTGCAGCCCTTGGCCGAGTCGGTGGGCATGCACCCGGTGCACTTTGCGATTGTGGGCATCTTGGCCTTGGCCTTTGGCTTGGTCACACCGCCGTATGGCATGTGTTTGATGATCTGTTGTGCTGTGGCCAAAGTGCCCTTGCGGTACGCGATCAAGGACACCATGATCATGGTGGCGCCCATGTTGTTGGTGTTGTTGGCGGTGATTGTTTTTCCAGAAATCGCTTTGTACTTGCCGCGCATCTTTTCACCAGAAATGATCAATTAGGGCCGGAACATGACCACTTCCCAAGTCTTGCCTTTGAGTCCTGTGTTGGGCGCGCGCGTGGAGGGGCCAGACCTGTCGCAGCCTTTGTCACCGGACGATCACACCCTGTTGGCCAACGCGCTGCACCGGCACGGCTTCATCGTGCTGAAAAACCAGTCGCTCACACCGGCCCAAATGGTGGCCTTTGCGCGGCAGTGGGGCAGGCCGTCGCCGCATGTCATTGACACTTTTCACCATCCAGAAGATGCCAACATCCTGATCCTCTCGAACGTGTTCAAGGACGGCCGAGCCACGGGGCTGGTGGATGCCGGCACTTATTTTCATACCGATTATTCTTATCTGGACGACGTGGCGCGTTGCACCATCTTGCACGCCCAAGACGTGCCGCCCGCGCCCAATGGCACCACCTTTGCCAACCAGGCCAAGGCCTATGCCGATTTGCCGCCCAGCATGAAACAGAAAATCGAGGGGCTGGTGGTCAAGCACCACTACGGCAACCGCGACGACCTGAACCAACAGTCCCGCAGCGCTGCCTCTGTGCTCAATGCCGAGCAAGCCCAACGCGTCAACTGGGTGCGTCACCCCTTGGTCAAGCCGCACCCGTTCACGGGCCAGCCCGCACTTTATGCGGTCAGTGGCAGCTCGTTTGGCATTGAAGGCATGCCCGATGAGGAGGCCCTGGACTTGTTGCGTGAACTGGCGGCGCACGCCACCCAAGAGGCCTATTGCTATACCAACAATTATGAAAACGGCGATGTCATCGTCTGGGACAACGCCTTGCTGCTGCACAGCGCACCCTTGATCGACCTGACCCGGCCACGCACCTTGTGGCGCGTGACCGTGCTCAATCCCTTGGGGGTGTGAGCCTCAGGGCATGAGCCGCAGCCTGCGAGCGTCACACTGGGCCTTAAGGCCCAGTGCTTGAGGGGCCATCAGAAGACGCATCAGGGCATGTACTGCCCGCCGTTGACTTCGATGATTTGGCCCGTCACATAGCCCGACATTTGCTCCGACGCCAGGTAGACAAAAGCGCCTGCACATTCCTCAGCGGTGCCCAAGCGGTTCATGGGGATGGTGGCTTTGAAGCCTTCCAGCATTTGCGGTGTTGAAAAACGCTCGTGGAAAGGCGTGGTGATGACGCCGGGGGCCACCGCGTTGACACGGATTTTGTCTTTCACCAACTCTTTGGCCAGGCCCCGCGTCATGGTCGAGACAAAGCCCTTGGAGCCTGCGTACAGCGAGGCACCGGCCCCACCGCCGTGGCGTGCCGCCACCGAGGTGACGTTGATGATGTTGCCCCCGCCACCTTGCTGGCGCATGGCGGCCACAGCGGCGGCGGTGCACACCATGGCCGAGCGCACGTTCAGGTAGACCACGTTGTCAAACAGTTCATCGGTGATGTCCTCGATCGGCACCCGCTGTACCAAAGCGCCCGCGTTGTTGATCAAAATGTCGATGCGCCCAAAGGCTTTCACGGTGTCTTGCACCAAACGCTGGCATTGTGCCGAGTCCATCACATCGCCTTGCAGCAAAACGGCTTGAGCCCCGGTGGCCTGCACCGCCTTGAGCACTTCTTGTGCAGGCCCTTGGCTGCTGTTGTAGTGCACCGCCACACGCGCGCCCAATTGGCCAAAGGCCACCGCAGCAGCGGCACCAATGCCGGTGCTGGAGCCGGTGATCAATACCACTTTGTCTTTCAGATCGTTCAACATGCAGGTCTCCTGTTCATTTCATTAGGGCACAGCACAAGCGCTGAGTTGAATTCATTATGAGCAGGCCAAGTCAGGCGGGCCAATCATGTGGGCGACAAGCTCAAGACTGCGCCCAAAAGACCGCAAAACGCTGGGCCGCATCGGTCCAGACCTGGGTGCTGGAAAAGCCCGATGCCTGCAGCAGGGCGGCAAAACTGGGCACTTGCCATTTGTACGCGTTTTCGGTGTGGATGGTCTCACCGGCTGCAAACGCACGCTCGCCGCCGGGCCAGCGCACACGCAGCGCATGGCGTGCCTTCAGGTGCATTTCGACGCGCGACTGCGCCGCATTGAAGCGCGACAAGTGTTGCCAGTCGCGCACCGCAAAGTCGCTGCCCACCAAGCGGTTGATGTGCAGCAGCAAGTTCAAATCAAAAGCGGCGGTGACGCCCAGGGCATCGTCGTAGGCGGCGGCCAATTCAGCCGGGTCTTTCAGCAAGTCCACCCCGATCAGCAAACCGCTGCCCGCCGCCGTGCCGCATGCGCGGTGCAGGCTTTGCAAAAAGCCCAAGGCCTGCTCGGGCGTGAAATTGCCGATGCTCGAGCCCGGGTAAAACAGCACACGTGGCTGAGCGGGGTCCAGTGCCAGCGCATCCGGCAAGTCAAGGCCAGCCGAAAAGTCGGTGCCCAAGCCCGCCATGGGCAGCCCCGGGTGTTGGTGTTGCAAGTTGCCCAGGGCTTGGCGCACAAAGTCCACCGAAATGTCCACCGCCACATAACGCGCGGCCTGCATGGGGCCCAGCAGCCGTCCGGCTTTTTCGCAGTTGCCTGCACCCAGGTCGACCCAGCAGGCACCGGCGGGCAAGTGCTCGGCCATGTCAGGGGTGTGCAGGCGCATCAACTGGGCTTCGGTGCGCGTCAAATCGTATTCGGGCAGTTCGGTGATGGCCTCAAACAGGCGCGAGCCCAGCGCGTCGTAGAGGTATTTGGGCGAGGTATAGGCCTGCGGCGCGCTCAGGCCGTGCAAGAGCTCTTGCGCCACGGCGGCGGCGTTGTGCTGGTACAGCTGGGTGAATTGGGGTGTGGTCATGTCGGCATATTAGGGCAGAGACCGTCGTTTCTGGGCACTGACCCATCAAGATCCTGGGTTCGCCTGGCCGACCCATCGGCCAAGGTTCTTTCAGAGGCTTCTGTGCTGCAGTCACGGATTCGGGTTGTAATCGCGGTTGTTTGTTTTTGACAATTTTGACAACGCCCGCATGTATTCTTCTTTTTTCACCCCCTTCCAGTCCGCAGCCTGTTCGGCTTTGTTGGCCTTGGCGGCCACATTCGCCTCAACCGCTCAGGCCCAAACCACGCTGCGCGTGACCACCATCCCCGAAGAAGCTGCCACCGAGCAGGTGCGCAAGTTCACGCCCTTGGCCGACTACCTGGAAAAGCAGCTGGGCATGAAGGTGGTGTTCACACCGGTGACCGATTACCCCGCTGCGGTGGAGTCTTTGGTCAACAAAAAAGTCGATCTGGTCTGGTTTGGCGGCTTCACCTATGTTCAGGCCAAACTCCGCTCGGGGGACAAAGTCGTGCCCTTGGCGCAGCGCGAAGAGGACACGCGCTTTCAGTCGGTGTTCATCGCCAAAACCGATTCAGGCATCAAGACGCTGGCCGACATGAAGGGCAAACAAGTCTCTTTTGGCTCTGCCAGCAGCACTTCTGGGCACGCGATGCCACGCGGCGTGCTGGTGCAAGCGGGGATCAACCCTGAAAAAGACTTCAAACGCATCGCTTACAGCGGCGCGCACGACGCCACCATCGCCTCGGTGGTCAGTGGCAAGGTCGATGCGGCCGCGCTGGACATCACGGTGTGGAAAAAGTTTGTCGCAGAAAACAAGGTGGACACACAGGCCGTGAATGTGTTTTTCACCACGCCCACCTTCTTCAACTACAACTGGTCGGTCCACGCCGACATGCCTGTGGTGCTGCAAAACAAGATCAAGGCGGCCTTGTTGGGTTTGAACCCGGCCAACCCTGAACACGCTGAAATCCTGCGCCTGAACCGGGCCACGCGCTACATCGAAACCAAGCCAGAAAACTACAAAGAGCTGGAAGCCGCCGCGCGCAATCTGGGCTTGCTCTGAACCGATAACGCCCCTGCACATGATCATCGACCTGCAGGCTGTTGAAGCCCGGCACCCGTCTGCGCTGCCTGGCGCGCCAGCGGCTTTGCGCGCGCTGAACTTGCGCCTGGCCGCAGGCGAACAGGTGGCCATCATCGGCCCCTCGGGCGCGGGTAAGACGACCTTGCTGCAGGTGCTGGCCTGCGCGCAGCCGCCCACCCAGGGCACTTTGTTGTTGTCGGGCGTGAACCCCTGGACGCAATCACCGGGCGCCTTGCGCGGTTTGCGCGGCCAGTTGTTTTTGGCCCCTCAGGTGCCGCCCTTGCCGCCGCGCCAACGGGTGGTGACCTCGGTGCTGGCCGGTCGTTTGCCCGCCATGGGCCTGTGGGCCAGCTTGCGCTCGCTGTTTTACCCCAGCGACATCCCGGCGGCCTACCAAGCGCTGGTGCACTTTGATTTGGCTGACAAATTGTTCGAACGGGTCGACCGCTTGTCGGGCGGTGAGCGCCAACGTGTGGGCCTGGCCCGCGCCCTGCTGGCCCCGGCCAGCCTGTGGCTGATCGACGAGCCGCTGTCGGCGCTCGACCCGATGCGCGCGCGCATGGCCATGACGGCCTTGGTGGGCCTGGCCGCCGAACGCCAAGTCACGCTGGTGGCCACCTTGCACCAGGTGGACATGGCCTTGGCGCATTTCCCGCGCATCGTGGGTTTGCGCGACGGGCAGCAGGTGTTTGACTTGCCGTCTGCCCAAGTCAGCCGCGAGCACCTGGCCCACCTTTATGACCAGCACGAACACGAGCTGCGCGGCGAATCGCCGATGCGGGTGGACGAGCCAGCCCCGGCAGCGCCCGCGCCGGCCGTGATGCATTGCCGCTGACGCGGTCTGCGCCCTGACCCCCGACCCCTGACCCCTGGCCCTTAACGCAAGCACGCACGCAAGCACACCACATGTCTGCCACCGTTTCCCGCATGCCCGATGCGCGGCCGCCAGGCTTGCCACCGGCCCGCTCGCGCCCGGCTGCGCCTGCGCGAGACCCGGCGTTTTTGTCTCGGGTGTTTTGGCTGAGCCTGGCGCTGGTGCTGCTGTGGCCGCTGGCCGTGGCCACCGAGTTCCGCCCCTGGGTGCTGTGGGAGCCCGATAACCGCAAGGTCACCGCCGACTTTGTGGCCAGCTTTTGGCCGCTGGTGCACCACGCCGAATTCATGGACATGGTGCTGCGCGAGACCTGGCGCACCGTGGCCATGGCCACGGCGGGCGTGACGCTGGCGCTGGTGCTGGCCGTGCCTTTGAGCTTGTTGGCCACCCGCGTGCTGTCGCTCTCGGCCTTGTCGGGCCGCATGGACCGCTGGCCCGCTGTGCTGCGTTGGTGCGTGCGGGCCAGCTTGATCGTGCTGCGCAGCGTGCCTGAGCTGGTGTGGGCGCTGGTGTTTGTGCGTGTGGTGGGCTTGGGCCCCACGGCGGGCGTGCTGGCCATTGCCCTGACCTATGGCGGCATGCTGGGCAAGGTGTACGCCGAAATACTGGAAAGCGGCGAAAGCCACGCCACCCAGACCCTGATGCGCAATGGCAGTGGTCGCCTGCAGGCCTTTGTGTACGGCTTGCTGCCCAGCCACGCGGCCGAACTCGCCTCTTACACGGTGTACCGCTGGGAATGCGCCATCCGCTCCTCGGTGGTGCTCGGCTTTGTGGGTGCGGGCGGCTTGGGCCAGCAGCTGGACAACTCGATGAAGATGTTCAACGGCGGCGAGGTGGCGACTTTGCTTTTGGTGTTCATCGCGCTGGTGGCCTTGGCCGACCGGGTCAGCGCTTGGCTGCGCAAGGCGCTGGCATGAGGCATTCCCACCGCGAAGCTGCCAACTTGCCTTACAAGTTGCCACCCCCTTTGTTTGACGCCCGCTGCAAAGCGTGTTGGTTCACCTTGGCTTTGTTGGTCTTGGTGGTGGCCAGTTTTGTGTCGCTGGATCTGGACTGGGCGTCCTTCGCGTCCATGGACGCTGCGCGCAGCATGGGCCGTTTTGTCGCCGAATTTTTCCCGCCCGACCTGTCGCCCGTGTTTCTCGACAAAGTAGTCTGGGCCGCGTGGGAAACCCTGGCCATGTCGGCATTGGGCACCGTGATGGCGGCTGCGCTCGGCTTGGCGCTGGCCGTGCCCGCCAGCCGCATGTCCGCCCAAGACCCGGCTTGGCTGCGCAGCCCCACGCGCTGGTTGCTCAATGCCCTGCGCGCCATCCCTGAACTGGTGTGGGCCGCGCTGCTCTTGATCTCGGCGGGCCTCGGGCCCATGGCGGGCACTTTGGCGCTGGCGCTGCACACCAGCGGCGTGCTGGGCCGCTTGTTTGCCGAGGCCATGGAAAACCTGCCCACCGGGCCGGGCGACGCCTTGCGCACCCAAGGTGTGGGGCCGCTGCGCGTGTTTTTTTACGCCACCTTGCCCCAGGTGCTGCCGCAACTCATGAGCTACACGCTTTACCGCTGGGAAAACAACATCCGCGCCGCCGCTGTGCTGGGCGTGGTGGGCGCGGGGGGCTTGGGCCAAATGCTGTCTTTCCACTTGGGCCTGTTCCAGATGAACAAGACCGCCACGATTTTGGGCGCGATGCTGCTCATGGTGGCCTGTGTGGATGCCCTGAGCTTTGCAGCCCGCCGCTGGCTGACGCGCTGAATCTCCGACAAGAGACCCTGCGGGCGATGCCCCTTTTTGTAGGAGCGTCACCGACCGCGATGGGCAAAACCATTACCGCTGTCTTTGTAGGAGCGGTCACCGACCGCGATGGGGCAAAACCATTACCGCTGTTTTTGCAGGAGCGGTCACCGACCGCGATGGGGCTTATTTCGCGGTCAGAGACCGCTCCCACAAAGACCCCATGTAGGAGCGGTCTCCGACCGCGATGGGGCTTTTTTCGCGGTCAGAGACCGCTCCCACACAGGCCCCATGTAGGAGCGGTCACCG
>NZ_JBIKIL010000181.1:0-4995 GCF_044361645.1 Limnohabitans sp.
CGCCTGCTGCAGGCCTGCGGTTTGGGGCAACTTGCTCGGCAATTGCGACAAATCTTTGTCTACGAACCACTCAAGGCTGGGTCCAAAAACTGGGCGCTGAACTGAAAATGAATTTTTCAGGGACGACGAATTAGCTGCAATCTCGATCACCCGTTCAATTAATTCAACTGGTTTGGGCGTTTGAAAGGCATCTTCCCCATGGAAAATTTCTTTAATTTGAGCCTTTGCAGAGCGACTACTACCAACTTCGGTGTTGTAGAAAATAGTTTCTGGTGGGGTGCCTTTAGTTGCGTCCGCATAGATACGGTAATAAACAGACCATCCTGTTGGAGTTTTTTTCCATTCAATTCGATCCGCTTCTGCATCAACTTTCAATTTGCTCCAACGCCAGGCACCATCTTGTCCATCTTTCATGATTGGAAAAACTTCACTTCCGTCTGGAGCGGTCAATGGATAAAAAAGGTTAGGCCGTGCGGATCGAGTTTCACCTTGGCCACCCATCGCTCTCAATGGTTTTAAATAGTAAACACGCCCATTAAGATCTTTTTTATCGTAATGATCGGCAGCTTCACCCTCTTCTCCAAACAAACGATGAAAAAGCACTTGAGACATGTCTTTGGCGTAGCAAAGCATTGAATCGTGCCGACTTGAAAAGTAATCGGCATCCATCCGAGGACTGTCTCCTTTTTCCCAAATAACAGAAGCCAAGTGGTTATCTTCACCAAAAATCTCATCCAGCATCATTCGAGCCCGGTGCACCTCGTTGTCATCCAAGGTGATCCAGATCGAGCCGCTGTCGCGCATCAGCTCGCGCAGCAGCACCAGGCGCGGCCACATCATGCACAGCCACTTGTCGTGCCGCAGCATGTCCTCGCCGTCCACCGGGTTGGTGCTCAGCCACTCTTTCATGATCGGGCTGTTCACCCCGTCGCTGTAGCACCAACCCTCGTTGCCGGTGTTGTAAGGCGGGTCAATGAACACCAAATCAACCTTGCCCGCATAGCGCGGCAGCAAAGCCTTGAGGGCGTGCAGGTTGTCGCCATGAATCACCAAGCTGCTGTTCAAGTCGCCTGGGCCAATGCCCTTGGCCTTGTCCACCACCAGCGGCCGGTAGGGTACGCCCAGGTGGTGGTTGTAGACATATTCTTTGCCTTTGAAGACGATTTCGGGCATTTTTTTCTTTCCGAGTGCAATCAAACGCCGACAAACGCATGGGTTTCGGCATCGGGCTCAAGCGCTTTTAACTTTTTGTCGGTCGTCCAAATGTGAACCGCATAGGTTTTCAATGAACTGTTTTTGTATTTCTGGCGCAAACGTTTGGCTTCGAGAGCGATGGACGCGTTCGTCAAGCCCTGTCGATCGGGGGCCAGAACACGAAACTCTTGGGTCAATCCGGTAACCGCAGCTCGAAAATCTTCAACCGTTCTGGCATCGTTCATGGACGAAACAATCGTGAAAGGTGTGTTTCCTGACAACCAAGCGTCCACAGTGTCCACCAGCAAGGCCACCAAGCGTCTTCTTTCTTGTCCATTTTTCACGTCTGCCACATGGTTACCCAGTTCAAACAAAACAGGCAATGGCACATGCAGTTGATCGGTGATGTGCCGTGCATTTGCAAACCGCTGAAAAATGGGTTGGTAGGCTTGCACACTGCTGCAATCGGGCACTTGGAAGAGTTCCATCAAATACGACGTATCCACCACAATCAAGCGAACCACACTCGCTAATTTTTGTGGCTTGGCCGGCCCGCTCACAGCACGATCTTTCTGTTGGATGCTTGTATTTTTTGAAGCCATTGCAAACCGCCTTCTGCGCGCTTGTCGGCAAATTCGGGACTCACATGCTTTTCCAACACCTGTTGGGTCATCAACTCACCCAAACGCCCTTGCTCCAGCATCGACTCAGAAGCCGGAAGATCAGGGATCGGCAGCAACCGGGATACGCCCACAGACGCATCGTAAAAACACAGCACCACCGATTTGATTTGCTCATCACTGAGTTGGTCCAGTGTGGCGGGGTTGTGTGTGGTGGCCAAGACGTTGAGCTTGCGGCGCGCAGCCGTCTCCCAAACAGCATCCATGAGCACCTTCACGCGGGCGGGGTGGATGCCATTGTCAATTTCTTCAACGACCAAACGTGAACCAGTTGGCACTGTTTCCAAAGCCGTCAAGATGGCCAATGCACGCAAGGTGCCGTCTGACATTTGGCGAGAACTGAGCACCGATTGATCGCCGTACCGAAAACCCAAACCGACCTCGCCCAAACTGGTCTTTTCGAAAACAAAATCCGAGAACGAATCCTCTGGCAATTGCCGAATTCTCTGCAAAATCAGATCAAATGATGTTCTCGCATCTTGTTGCCGTACAGCTGCCGCCATTCGATTCTTTTTGAGCTCTTCGGCTGGAGCATCTGTTTCAGCCAGCAGCTTCAAGCTGTAGAGGACAGAGGCCAAATTGGCACCATCACGGAACAATTGGGTTTGCCCCATGTTTTCATAATCTCGCATGCGCTTGGGATGCGGATCAAACACATAGGAATGCTTCAAATAGCTACGAACAGCTTTGACAACATTCAAAGCCTGCCCCGACATTTTGCTGTCAGAGGTTGGTAATGTGTCATAACGGTACAGGGTTGAAACTTGGGCCGTCATGTCACGGATCGGTTTTTTACCTCCCTTCGCAAAATTATCAAACCGAACCTGAATGATGTCGGCGTTTTCTCGGTTGACTCGGTCCACCGTTTCAAAAAGCGTTCTTTCCCCCCAAGTCAATCTCTCTTCAGCAATGTGAGGTGAATTGCCGGCGACGAGGCTGATGAAGTACTCGACCTCTACGCCACTGAGCTGAGCGGAAAACTTCAAGGAAAGTTGCCCCGGTTCGATCACGTCATCGATCGGGTCATAACCCGCATGCTCTCTACGAGGGCAATTCCTCAATCCCCCCCGAATTTCGAACGTGCTGCCTCCGCCGCGCCCCACGTCGCTGATTTCGTGCAAAGACCGGCCCTGTGCCAATTCGGCCAAGAGCTCCACGCCTTCAATCACATTGCTCTTGCCTGCCCCGTTCCGACCGATGAGCAATGTCACCGGTTTTAACAAGTCAATTCGGGCATCCGCAAAATTTTTGAAGTTGATGAGGTGGTGCATGTCTTACCTTCCGTTCGTTCAGCCAATCGCTCAATTCGCCCCGTGACAGTGCTTGTACTTGCGCCCGCTTGCGCAATGGCAAGGCTCATTTCGGCCCAGCTTGGGACCATCGCGGCGCACGGGCTGGGTCGGGGTGTTCGCGTTGCGAGTGGGGCGCTGCACTAGACCACTGGCTTCATGTGGACTGCGCTGGGTCAGCCAGTGGGCATGCACCCGTCGAACCATGTCGACCAAGCCATCTCCTGCGGCACGCAAGGCGGCTGCATCGTGATTCACACGAATCAAAGCGTCCAGTCCGTCCTCTGTTCCGTACAACAGCACCGTGCTTAACAACGCGGGTTGCCCCAATAGCAGCGGAGCCCAAGCCCGCATGTCGATAGACATACCTTTGAAGTAGCCTGAACACCAATTGCCCAAAATGGGCACACGCGAACCACCATCCAGCTTCCAATCGGGCCATTGAGGCGCATATTGCGCTGGCGTCTGGGTCAATGTTTGTGCAATGGCGTTCCATTGTTTCATCACCAAACCCATGATCTTTTCAGCTTCGCCCTGGTCGTTGAAGTGCGCGCCTTCTTGCCCGTGTTCGGTATCCCACACCCAGCACAGCATCTCGCTGGGCATGATCAAGTTGGGCCCAGAAACTACGGCCGTCAGATAGCCATCGAGCATGGCAAGGTCCATGCAATGCTCAGGGGCATCGTCCCGACTCAAAAAATGGTCCAGAAATGCGACTTCTTCAAGGGTCCAAAAGGGGCTTTTACTCATAGGTCACGATTGTGGCAGAGCCTGCCGCCTGCCCATGCCTCTGACTCTTGGGGCCGACCCTATAAAATCGCCCCTTGCTTTGAAGGTTTAGCCCCATGTCTGCCCCCACCGCACCGCGCCAGCTTTTCGTCACCACCGCCCTGCCCTACGCCAACGGCAATTTCCACATCGGCCACATCATGGAATACATCCAGGCCGACATCTGGGTGCGGTATCAAAGAATGCAGGGCAGCCAGGTCAACTTTGTGTGTGCCGACGACACGCACGGCGCGCCTATCATGATCGCGGCCGAAAAGGCCGGCAAAACGCCCCAGCAATTCGTGGCCGACATCGCGGCGGGCCGCAAGCCCTACTTGGACGGCTTTCACATCGCGTTTGACAACTGGCACAGCACCGACGCGCCCGAAAACCACGAACTGGCGCGCCAGATTTACCGCGACCTGCGCGACATTTCGGCTGCCGATGGTGGCTCGCTGATCGAGGTGCGCTCGGTTGAACAGTTTTTTGACCCACAAAAGAACATGTTCTTGCCCGACCGTTTCATCCAAGGCGAGTGCCCCAAGTGCCACGCCAAAGACCAGTATGGCGACAACTGCGAAGTGTGTGGCGCGGTCTATGCCCCCACCGATTTGATCAACCCGTTTTCGGCCCTCTCAGGTGCCAAGCCCGAGCTGAAAACCTCGGAGCACTTTTTCTTCAAGCTGTCTGACCCGCGCTGCGTGGCGTTTTTGACCCAATGGACGCAAGACGGCAAGCTGCAGCCCGAGGTGGCGAACAAGGTCAAAGAGTGGTTTTCGGTGCGCACCAACCCCGACGGCACGACCAGCGAAGGCCTGGGCGACTGGGACATTTCGCGCGACGCGCCTTATTTCGGCATCGAAATTCCCGACGCACCGGGCAAGTACTTTTATGTCTGGCTCGATGCGCCCGTGGGCTATTTGGCGTCACTGAAAAACCTGCTGGACAAGCGCGGCGAAGACTATGCCGCTTACATGGCCAAGCCCAATTTGGAGCAGATCCACTTCATCGGCAAAGACATCGTCACCTTCCACACCCTGTTCTGGCCGGCCATGCTGCAGTTC
>NZ_JBIKIL010000082.1:0-16657 GCF_044361645.1 Limnohabitans sp.
CCATCGGGGTGAAAAGGCACGCCGATCACCAGCGCGTCGGGCTGCCATTCTTGGATGCGCTTGGCGATGTGCGCAAAACGGGCGTCGCCCTCGGCGGCAATCGTGGCTTGCGGGGTGGCGGTTTTCATCCACCGGTTGCCCACGGCCACGCCGGTGCGCTTGAGGCCGAAGTCCAAAGCCAAAAAGCTCTGGTGGTGTGCAGGAACAGAAGGGGAAACGGGCGCGCAATTGACGGGTGCGCTGCTCATGCATGCCCCACATCGGGTGACAGCATCCAGCTTTTCAGGCCCAGCAAGTCCAAGGCGCGGTCGTAGCGCTCGGCCATGGGCACCTCAAAAATCACCTCGGCAGAGGCGGGCACGGTGAGCCAGGCGTTTTCGCCCAGCTCCGATTCGAGCTGCCCCTCGCCCCAAGACGCGTAACCCAAGGTGACCAACACCCGCCTGGGCCCCGCCCCAGAAGACAAGGCCTCCAGCACATCGCGCGAGGTGGTCATCTCCAGGCCACCGGGCATGCTCAAGGTGGAGGCATAGGCCGAGCCGTCTTGCTCAGGCTTGTCCAAGCTCATGGGGTCATGCAATACAAAACCGCGCTCGGTCTGCACCGGGCCGCCGTGGCCGACCGGGTTTTGCATCAAATCTTCACGCCGCAAGGGCAACTCGACCTTGTCAAACAACAAGCGCATGCTGATGTCAGAGGGTTTGTTGATGATCAGCCCCATGGCACCCCGCGCACTGTGTTCACACATGTAAATGACACTGCGGGCAAAAGTCTCATCTTCCAACCCGGGCATGGCGATCAGAAAGTGATGCTTGAGGTCGATGGAGGCACAATCGGTCATTTGGCGATTTTAGCGGTCTGGCCCAAACCCAAGAGCCGCCGTCGACGCGCTCAACCAGCCCTCACAGCCACAGGGCACCAAGTCCACAAAAACACCCACTGCCATGGCACCCTCTTTTTCTTGTGGCCTCGTTTGGCTGCGGCGCGACCTGCGTGTGAGCGACAACGCTGCCCTTTTTCATGCCCTGAAACACTGCCAGCGGGTGCATGTGGTGTTTGTGTTTGACACCGAGATTTTGGATGCCCTGCCCCGCGCCGACCGCCGGGTCGAGTTCATCCGCGAAGCCCTGGTCGAGGTGGACGCCGGTCTGCGCGCCATGTCAGGCCACCCTCAAGCCGGTCTGATCGTGCGCCACGGCGTGGCCAAAGACAAAATCGTCAAACTGGCCCAGCACCTGCAAGCCCAAGCCGTGTTTGCCAACCACGACGACGAGCCCCTGGCGCTGGCGCGCGACATCCAGGTGCGCGGCCACCTGGCCGACCATGGCATCGTGCTGCACAGCTTCAAGGATCATGTCGTCTTTGAGCGCAACGAGGTGCTGACCCAGATGAACAAGCCCTTCAGCGTGTTCACACCTTACAAAAACGCCTGGCTCAAGAAAATCACCGCCGAAGACCTGCAAGCCTTTGAGCTCGCCCCGCTGGGCCATCGCCTGGCCCCACGGCCCGACGACTTGGCGCACCCAGTGCCCAGCTTGGCCGACATCGGCTTTGAGCCCACCAAGCTGCAGGCCCTGAAAATCCCCACGGGCGAGTCGGGCGCGCAGGCCTTGCTGCAAGACTTTTTGACCCGCATCGACCTCTACGAAGACACGCGCAACTTCCCGGCCGTCAAAGGCCCCAGTTATTTGAGCGTGCATTTGCGCTTTGGCACCGTGTCGATCCGCCAGTTGGCGCGCGAGGCCCACCCGCGCATGCTGGCGGGCAGCGTGGGGGCCAGTGTGTGGCTGTCAGAGCTGATTTGGCGTGACTTTTACGTGCAGGTGCTGCACAACTTCGCGCATGTGGGCCAAGGCAAAAGCTTCAAACCCGACTACGACGCCATCCGCTGGGAACACGGCCCGCACGCCCACAAGCTGTTTGACGCTTGGTGCGAGGCGCGCACCGGCTACCCGCTGGTGGATGCGGCCATGCGCCAGATCAACCAGACCGGCTACATGCACAACCGCCTGCGCATGGTGGTGGCGAGCTTTTTGGTGAAAGATTTGGGCATCGACTGGCGCTGGGGCGAGAAGTACTTTGCCACCCACCTGAACGACTTTGATCTGTCGGCCAACAATGGCGGCTGGCAGTGGGCCAGCTCCAGCGGGTGTGACGCCCAGCCCTACTTTCGCATCTTCAACCCGATCAGCCAAAGCGAAAAGTTCGACCCCGAGGGCAAGTTCATTCGCCGTTATGTGCCCGAACTGGCCAGCCTGCCCACCCAAGACCTGCATGCCCCGTGGCTGGCCAAACCCCTGGAATTGCAAGCGGCAGGGGTGGTGATCGGCAAAACCTACCCGGCCCCCATCGTGGACCACGCCGAGGCCCGCGATAAAACGCTGGCCCGTTATGCGGTGGTCAAGAAAAGCGCTGCCTGATCAGATCGCGACCATCTCAAAGTCTTCTTTGCGGGCGGCGCATTCGGGGCAGGTCCAGTTCATGGGCACATCTGCCCATTTGGTGCCCGGGGCAATGCCGTGCTCAGGGTCACCCGTGGCCTCGTCGTAAATCCAGCCGCAAATCAAGCACATCCAAGTTTTGTGTTCCATCACCGTGTCGCAATCAGAGAGTCGAATAGAATGATTTGATTGTATCGGCGCATTCACCACGCCTTGCCAAAGGGTGTCATGGCCCTGACATTTGACCTTCAATGACCGACCACATTCCCGACATTTCCGGCCAGCTTTCCGACCCACCTGAGGATGAAGCTTCGGCCAGCTTGGCTTGTGTTCTGTCCTTCAATGCCAACGACCCCAGCGGCGCCGGGGGCCTGAGTTGCGACGCGGTGACCATGGCCTCGGTTGGCGCGCATTGCATGCCTGTCTGCACCGGGGCTTATGTGCGCGACACCAGCAGCATCACCGACTTTTTTGCCCTGGATGAAGAAGCCGTACACGACCAAGCCCGGGCCGTGGCCGAAGACGTGCCGGTGCAGGTCATCAAGGTCGGTTTTGTGGGCACACCCGAAGCCTTGGCCGTGATCGCCGAGCTGTCTGACGACTACGTGGGCGTGCCGGTGGTGGCCTACATGCCCAACCTGTCGTGGTGGGAAGAAGACAAGATCGACGCCTACCTCGATGCTTTTCGCGATTTGTTGCTGCCCCAGACCAGTGTGCTGGTGGGCCACCACAGCACGCTGCGCCGCTGGTTGCTGCCCGACTGGAGCAGCGAGCGCAAGCCCGGGCCCCGTGACATCGCCAAAGCCGCGGCCGAACTGGGCGTGCCTTACACCTTGGTGACCGGCCTGCCCTTGCCTGAGCAACACATTGACAACGTGCTGGCCTCGCCCGAAACCGTGCTGGGCCATGAAAAATTCGAACGCATCGAGGCGGTGTTTGCAGGCGCGGGCGACACGCTCACCGCCGCTTTGGCCGCCTTGCTGGCCACCGGCATGGACCTGCCCGAAGCCACCAGCGAGGCCCTGCACTATCTGGACCGATGCCTTGATGAAGGCTTTCGGCCCGGCATGGGCCAGGTCATTCCGGACCGCCTGTTTTGGGCGCTGCCCGAGGGCGAAGAAAGCGACGAGGAAGGCCCGGAAGTTCACCCCGGCGCCGATTATTTTGAAGTGCCTTTCAACGAAACCAAACACTGAAGCCGGAGACAAAAACCATGACCGACCGCAACCAAAGCCTGTTTGACCGCGCAGCCCAAGTGATCCCCGGTGGCGTCAACTCGCCTGTGCGCGCTTTTCGCGCCGTGGGCGGCACCCCCCGCTTTGTGCAGCGCGCCCAAGGCGCTTACTTTTGGGACGCCAACGGCCAAAAATACATCGATTACATCGGCTCTTGGGGGCCCATGATCCTGGGCCATGGCCACCCGGCGGTGCTTGAAGCGGTGCAAAAAGCCGCGCTCGACGGTTTTTCTTTTGGTGCCCCCACCGAGCGCGAGATCGAGTTGGCCGAAGAAATCTTGAAGCACGTGCCCTCCATGGACATGGTGCGCCTGGTCAGCTCGGGCACCGAAGCGGGCATGAGCGCGCTGCGCCTGGCCCGGGGTGCCACTGGCCGCAGCAAGTTCATCAAGTTTGAAGGCTGCTACCACGGCCATG
This sequence comes from Limnohabitans sp., assembly GCF_044361645.1. GTDB lineage: Bacteria > Pseudomonadota > Gammaproteobacteria > Burkholderiales > Burkholderiaceae_C > Limnohabitans_A. Next base: position 4,094 of record NZ_JBIKIL010000082.1, read on the forward strand.
CCGATGCACTGTTGGTCAAAGCCGGCTCGGGCCTGGCCACCTTTGGCAACCCCACCAGCGCAGGCGTGCCGCCCGAGGTGGTGCGCGACACCTTGGTGCTGGAGTACAACAACATCGCCGCCTTGGAAGAGGCTTTTGCCCTGCACGGCAAGGAATTGGCCTGCCTGATGATCGAGCCGATTGCAGGCAACATGAACTTTGTGCGCGCCAGCGTGCCCTTCATGCAACGCTGCCGCGAGCTGTGCACCGAATACGGCGCCTTGCTGGTGTTTGACGAAGTGATGTCGGGTTTCCGGGTGGCTCTGGGCAGCGCGCAAAGCGTGTACGCCAAAGCCATCCCCGGCTTCAAGCCCGACATGACGGTGCTGGGCAAAGTGATTGGCGGAGGCATGCCCTTGGCCGCGTTTGGCGGGCCGCGCGACATCATGCGCCAGTTGGCGCCCACCGGCCCGGTCTACCAAGCAGGCACCCTGAGCGGCAACCCGGTGGCCACCGCTTGCGGCTTGACCACGCTGCGCGAGATCGCCAAGCCCGGCTTTTTTGAAGCTCTGGGTGCACGCACCCAAAGCCTGGTCGATGGCCTGAGCGGCGCTGCTGCTGCGGCGGGCGTGCCTTTTGTGGGCGACTGCCAAGGCGGCATGTTTGGCTTTTTCTTGCTGCCCGAGCTGCCGCAAAACTACGCCAAAGTCATGACCAGCGACAGCCCCAAGTTCAACAAGCTGTTCCACGGTTTGCTGGACGGCGGTGTCTACATCGCCCCGGCCTTGTACGAGGCCGGTTTTGTCAGTGCAGCCCACACCGAAGCCGACATCGCCGAGACGGTGCGGGTCGCGGCTGGCGTGTTCAAGTCGCTCTGAGCCAGCCCTGGGTGACGCCATGAAACGCTGGGTTTGCCTGCTTGGCGTCAGCACAGCCGCACTGTCGGCCCAAGCCGAGTTCGATGCCAGCCGCCTGTGGGTCAATGCCGGGTTTTACTCGGCCCACTTTGACACCCACAAAGACTTGCGCAACGCCAACCCTGGCATCGGCGTGGAGTACCGCATCGACCCCAGCTGGTCAGCCACCGCCGGGCGCTTTCGCAACAGCAACAACGCCGACTCCAGCTATGTGGGTGCTTACTACCAGCCCTGGACTTATGCCGGCGTCAAATGGGGCGGGGTGGTCGGCGCCTTCAATGGCTACCCGAATGCGTTCAACGGCGGCTGGTTTCCGGCGCTCATCCCGACCGCCAGCTTGGAAGGCCAGCATTGGGGCTTGAACGTGGCCTTGGTGCCGCCCTTGAAAGACCGCTTGTATGGTGCGCTCAGCTTTCAGCTCAAGTACCGGTTTCGTTGACCAGGCACTGTCCGCGGCGAATTGGTGCAAACCGCAGGCCAACAGCCAGGCCGCCTCAAAAGACATGAATGCATAAAAATACGCAAGTTCACCGATCCAAGGCCAATGGCCCGCCCAAGCAAACCAGCGATAATCCGCCCCTGCATTGACGTCCGGCCCGGGCGATTGCCCCGCCACCGAGAACCTCCATGAAAAAGAACTTCCCCCTGCAAGCCGAAGGCAAGCACCCCGACCGCGTGCTGGAAGCCGTCAAACACGAGATCCGCAAATACTTCAAGCGCGAGCGCAAGCGCGACGTGCCCAAGGGCGTGGACTTTTGGGACTTTGACTGCAAAGTCGGCCTCGGTGCCGACACCGCCCAAGGGGTGCGCGTGAGCGCCGTGATCGAAGCCGTGGACGCCGCTGCAAAAGCGGGCGCGACTTCGGTGTATGTGGAGATTTTGAGCAAGCACGGCACGCGGGTGCTCAAAGCCAAAGACGACGACGAAGAGGCGCAGCAAGACGCTCAGAGTTGAATAAAAAGTTCCATTTCAGGGTCTATGGTGGGACCGGCCTTGTACCGCATCAGCATCCTCCTGTGCGATTCGCGAAAAGCCGCAGAAATGGAGTTCACGGCAAAGTGGCGTTCGATGAATTGACTTTCACCCCACATTGGAAGGCCAGTGAAAGGGCGTCACTTCTTGGGCATCGCAAAATCGGCCGATTCAACCTGAATCCGGCAGTTGGGCGCGGCCGAGGGGCTGGCGAAGCAGGTCTCTGGCTAGGCGCGAGTGCCCCCCGGACTGCCTGTCCGGGAGGTGCGAGCAACAACGCCAGAGGCCTGAAGCGGCAGACCTGCGGCCGTGCAGCGCTTTCACCCATGAGGTGAAGGTGGTCGTGTGCGCAAGTGTTTGATTCATCAAGTTTTGAAGCGCAAGCAAGCGGCCAACTGCCGGGTTGAGGTTCAACGCAGGAGGATTCAGGGGCGACCTGCAATCTTGGCTGTTGTTGCTTCAGGCGGTGGGGCCCAAGACCAGCGCGCCAGCCTGTCCATACGGCAGCACCTGCACACCGCTTCGATCTTGTCGCTCAGCCCCGCCGTAGATCAGATGCTGGCTTTTCACACGATCGCCCAGCAAAGTGCTCACGGTGCGCAAATTTTTAAACAGGGGCGTGGACACCGTTTGTGATGCCTTGATCTCGACCAACTCAAGCCCATCGGCATGGTCCAGCAGCAAGTCAATTTCCAGACCGTTGCTGTCGCGAAAGAAATACAAAGGATCGCGCAAACCTTGGTTGCGCAAAGACTTGAGCACCTCCAGCACCACCAGGTTTTCAAACAAGGCACCCCGCAAAGGGTGGTGCTGCAGCTGCTCGACCGTCTTGATGCCGAGCAACCAGCAGGCGAGCCCCACATCGTAGAAATAAATCTTGGGACTCTTCACCAAACGCTTGCCAATCTTGACGCTCCAGGGTGCCAAACTGAACACCAGAAAAGACGCCTCAAGAATACTCAGCCATTGCGTGATGGTGTTGCTGCTGACGCCCACCTCGTTGCCCAAGCTGGTCTGGTTGAGCAGCTGCCCCGTGCGTCCTGCCAGCAACCGCACACATTGGCCAAACTCGCGCAAATGCCTGAGGTTGATGAGCTGACGCACATCGCGCTCGACATAGGTGGCAAAGTAATCGGACAGCATCACCTCGGGTGGCAGGTCTTGCGCATGGATGCGGGGATAACCGCCTTGCAGCATCAAGCCATTCACATCGGCGGGTTTGCCGGTTGACAAGTCGTTTGCTTTTGCCAATTCGGACAAGCTCAAAGGCAAGAGGTCCAAAACAGCCGTCCGCCCCGCCAGTGACTGCGTGATTTGCGCACTCACTTGCAGCTGGTGGCTGCCTGTCAACACAAAGCGCCCTTTGCGCGGATCGGCATCGGTCAACACCTGAATCCAGGACAACAGTGAGGGTACGTTCTGGATTTCATCCAGCACGGCACCATCCGGAAACTGCGCCAAAAACGCCTTGGGGTCCTGCTGTGCGAACTCCCGTACATCGGGTTGCTCCAGATTGACATAGGACTTGTCCGGAAAAGCCATCTGGCACAAGGTGGTTTTGCCCGCCTGACGTGGCCCCAGCACCGTCACCACCGGGTAAAGCGTGGCCCGCTGGAGCAGCACATTCAAGGCTTGGCGTTGTATATTTATCATGTAAATTTTAACTTGAAGTTAATTTTTACATGAATTTAAGACATATAAGCCTTGAAGTCAATCACTCCACCGTCACGCTTTTAGCCAAATTTCTTGGTTTGTCCACATCCGTCCCCCTTGCACACGCCGTGTGGTAACTCAGCAGCTGCAAGGGCACCACGTGCAAGATGGGTGAGAGCACACCGTAGTGCTCGGGCATGCGGATGACGTTCACGCCTTCGCTGCTTTCGATCTTCGTGTCGCCGTCGGCCAGTACATAGAGCACGCCGCCGCGAGCCCGCACTTCTTGCATATTGCTTTTGAGCTTTTCGAGCAACTGGTCGTTGGGCGCCACGGTGACCACCGGCATGGCGCTGGTCACCAGGGCCAAGGGGCCGTGTTTGAGTTCGCCTGCGGCATAGGCTTCGGCGTGGATGTAGGTGATTTCTTTGAGCTTGAGCGCGCCTTCGAGGGCGATGGGGTAGTGCGTGCCCCGGCCCAAGAACAGCGCGTTTTCTTTGCTGGCAAATTCTTCGGCCCAGGCGATGATTTGCGGCTCCAGCGCCAGCACGGCTTGCAGCGCGGCGGGCAGGTGGCGCATGGCTTTGATGTGTGCGGCTTCTTCTTCGTCTGACAAGCGGCCTTTGGTCTGTGCCAAGGCCAGCGTGAGCAAAAACAAGCCCGCCAGCTGCGTGGTGAAGGCCTTGGTCGACGCCACACCGATCTCGACCCCCGCACGGGTGACGTAGGCATGTTTGCACTCGCGCACCATGGCGCTGGTGGCCACGTTGCAAATGGTCAGCGTGTGCGTCATGCCAAGGCTTTGGGCGTGGCGCAGCGCGGCCAGGGTGTCGGCGGTCTCGCCGCTTTGGGTGATGGTGACGATCAGCGTGTTGGGGTTGGGCACCGATTCGCGGTAGCGGTATTCGCTGGCGATCTCCACTTGGCAGGGCACTTTGGCGATGGCTTCTATCCAGTACTTGGCCACGCAGCCGCTGTAGTAGCTGGTGCCGCAGGCCAGGATCAGTACGCTGTCAATCGCCTTGAAGGTGCTGTAGGCCCCGTCGCCAAACAGCTCGGGCGTGATGCCCTCCACGCCTTCGAGCGTGTCGGCAATGGCGCGGGGCTGCTCGAAGATTTCCTTTTGCATGTAGTGGCGGTACGGCCCCAGCTCGGCCGCGCCGCTGTGCGCATGCACGGTTTTGACGGCGCGGGTCACGGCCTTGTGGTCGCGGTCCACCACCCAGTATTTGCCCAGCTGGATGTCGACCACGTCGCCTTCTTCCAGGTACACGATTTGGTCGGTCACGCCAGCCAAAGCCATCGCGTCGCTGGCCAAAAAGCTTTCGCCATGGCCCACACCCAGAATCAGCGGCGAACCGGCACGCGCGCCGATCACCCGCTGCGGCTCGTCTTTGTGGAACACGGCAATGGCGTAGGCCCCGTGCAGTTGGCGGATGGCGGTTTTGACGGCTTCAAAAATGTCGCCGTCGTACACGCTGTCCACCAGGTGCGCGATGACCTCGGTGTCGGTCTGGCTCAAAAACACATAGCCCTTGGCCTGCAGGGCGGCGCGCAGTTCTTCGTGGTTTTCGATGATGCCGTTGTGCACCAGCGCCACCTTGCCGGGCTTGGTGTCGGCTGCGCCCGTGCCGTGGCTGAAATGCGGGTGCGCGTTGTGCACCGCCGGTGCGCCGTGGGTGGCCCAACGCGTGTGGGCGATGCCGGTGCCGCCTTCGATGTGCTCGGCTGTGACCTGGTCCATGAGCTCGGCCACACGCGCGGTGCTGCGGGCGCGCTGCAGCCCGCCTTTTGGCCCGTTCGCGCCGTTCAGGCTGGCCGCGTGCACCGCCACGCCGCACGAGTCATAGCCACGGTATTCCAGGCGCTGCAGGCCCTGCACGAGGATGGGAACGATGTTGCGGGAAGAAACGGCGCCGACGATGCCACACATGTTGAAGCTCCTGAATGGGGTGTTTGGATCAAACTGGAACGATGTTAGGCTTTAACATAAGAAATTTCAGTTCAATATTTACAACCGATTTGATTTTAATTTCATTAAAATTTACAATTGAAACAATATTAAAAAAACTGCACATATATGGAACAATATTTACTCGACACCATAGACCTGCAACTGCTGGACGCCCTGCAGCGCGACGCCAGCATCAGCAATGTGGCGCTGGCCGAGCGGGTAAACGTCTCGCCGCCCACCTGCCTGCGCCGTGTCAAAAGGCTGACCGATGGCGGCTGGATCGAGCGGCAAGTGGCGGTGCTGAGCAGCGACAAACTGGCCGCCAGCCTGGGCCACGGCCTGAACGCCTTGGTCGAGGTGTCGCTGGACCGCCAAGGCAGCGAACACCTCGACGCCTTCGAAGCCCGCGCCGTGGCGCACGACGCGGTGCAGCAGTGCTGGCGCGTGTCACCCGGCCCCGACTTCATGCTGGTGGTGCAGGCCCGCGATATGCCGCACTACCTGGCCATCAGCCAGGCCCTGTTCACCCAAGACGCCAATGTGCGCAACTTGAAAGCGTTTTTTGCGACCAAGCGCGCCAAGTTCACCACGACCTGGCCGGTGTTGGCCCGCGACTAAAGCCCCAAGGCTTCCAGTGCCTGATGGACCGACACCACGTGCAGTCCTTGCACGGGGGGCGCTTCCAACACATCCTTGTCGCCACTGACCAAGTAGTCGGCTTGGGCCTTCAGTGCAGCTTCAATGAAGTGGTCGTCATCGCGATCACGGCAATACCGCCCAGGCTCTCCCGCTTCCACCCAAACCGCACAGGCACTGAAGTCGCGCAACAAACGCTCGCGGTCTTCCAAAGAGATGTACCTGTCAAATTTGGGTCGGTAAATCCGCGTGCGCAGTTCATCAAACGTCGCTTGAGAAAACACCAATCGGTGCCGAGCCAATGCACACAACACCAGCTTGGCGGGGGCGCCTTGCGAAGTCAATGCGGCGCTGATCAGGATGTTGGTGTCAATGACCAGCTTAAGACTCGTCACGCAACAAGTCTTCCAGCTGCTCAGGGGTCAGGCCCGCACGTTCAGCCTTGGCGGCCGTGTCCACCAAGGTGTGCTGCAGGCGGTTGGCGTAAAACTCGCGCATGGCTTCGTAATCGTGCGCCGAAACCATCACGCCGACCACACGGTCACGGCGCATGACGCGCACAGGCTCACGTTGCGCCAGATCGATGAAATGGCCGAACTGGGTTTTGGCTTCGTTGGCGGTCAGGGTTTGCATGGCCTCAATATAGCACAAAACGACTGAATCGTTCGATTGGATCGAAATCTCACAGCTTGCGCCTTGAGCACACAGCTGTGAAAGAATCCACAGGCAAGCCGGGCGTGCACAGCTTCGGCAAGCCCACACAAGGAAAACTGGCATGAATGTGATCATCATCACGGGCGCATCGGAAGGCATTGGGGCCGAAATGGCCACGCAGCTGGCCCGCACAAAAGCGGCCTCCGTGGCGCTGGTGCTGGCCGCCCGCCAGGCGGCCAAATTGGAAGCGGTGGCGGCAGCCTGTCGCCAGCACGGGGCGCAGGTGCTGTGTGTGCCCACCGACGTCAGCGTGCGCGCAGACTGCGAAGCCCTGATCGCACAGACCGTGCAGCAGTTTGGCCGAATCGACACGCTGATCAACAACGCCGGTCTGTCTGCACACGCGCTGCTGCAAGATGTAGCGGCAGCCCATTTGGGCTGGTACGAAGAGGTGATGCGGGTCAACCTGTGGGGCACCATCTGGTGCACGCATGCCGCGCTGCCGTACATCAAAGCCTCACGAGGCCGCATCGTGGCGGTCTCGTCCTTGGCGGGCTTGGTGGGTGTGCCGGGTCGCACGGCTTACTGCACCAGCAAATTTGCGATGAATGGCTTCATGGAAGCCCTGCGCACCGAATTGCTGAGCGATGGGGTGTCGGTGACGATTGCCTACCCCGGCGTGGTGGCCACCGACATCCGCCGCCGTGGCTTCAATGCCCTGGGCCAGCCGGCAGGCTCGAGCGGTCTGAGCGAAGACAAGGCCATGCCCGTCGAGGTGTGTGCGCAAAAAATCTTGCAAGGCACCGAACGACGCCAGCGCGACGTGCTCATGAGCCCGACCGGGCATGTGGGCCGCTGGCTCAGGCTGATCGCCCCCAGTTGGGTGGACCGCATGGCCTGGGCTGCCCTGAAAAAGTCCGACACACAGCGCTGAACCGGCCGCTGAACCGGCCGCTGAACACGCCGCTGAACACGCCGCTGATCGGGCAAGCTCAGGCTTTGGGCTGCTTCTTGGGCCGTGCCCAGTTCGCGATGCTGACCTGCTTGCCGCGCGCCACGCTCAGGCTACCGGGTTCGGTGCTTTTGGTGATGGTGGAGCCGCCGCCCACGGTGCCGCCCGCGCCAATCGTCACTGGGGCCACCAAGACGCAGTTGCTGCCAATGTGCACATCGGCCTCGATCACGGTGCGGTGCTTGTTGGCGCCGTCGTAGTTGGCGGTGATGCTGCCCGCCCCGTAGTTGACACGCTCGCCCACCGTGGCGTCGCCCAAGTAGGCCAGGTGGTTGGCTTTTGAGCCCTTGGCCATGGTTGAATTTTTCACCTCGACAAAGTTGCCGATGTGCACCTCGGCCCCCAACTGTGCGCCGGGACGCAGGCGGGCAAAGGGGCCAATGAGGGCGCCCTCGCCCACGCTCACCCCCAGCTTTTCGCCGTCGATGTGGGTGAAGGGGTGGATCACCGCACCCGCCGCGATGCTGCAGTTGGCGATCACGCAGTTCGCGCCGACTTTCACGCCCTCGCCCAAAGACACCTTGCCTTCAAAAATGCAGTTCACGTCGATCTCGACGTCTTGCGCACAATCGAGCTGGCCGCGCAGGTCAAAGCGGGCCGGGTCTGTCAGGCGCACGCCTTGCGCCATCAGGCGGTGCGCCTGGCGCAGTTGGTGGGCGCGCTCCAGCTCGGCCAGTTGCACCGGGCTGTTCACGCCCGCCACCTGCACCGGGTCGCCGATGGTGTGGGCCACCACGGCCACGCCGTCGGCCACGGCCAGCTTGACCACATCGGTCAGGTAGTACTCGTTTTGGGCGTTGCGGTTGTCGATGCGCCCCAGCCAGCTTTTGAGCAGGCGGGCGGGCACGGCCATGATGCCGCTGTAGACCTCGTTGATCAGGCGCTGCGCGTCGGTCGCGTCTTTTTGTTCCACGATGGCTTGCACCGCGTCTCCTTGGCGCACGATGCGACCATAGCCCGAGGGGTCGGGCAGGCGAATGGTCAACAGCGCCAGCTTGTCGCCGCCGCACTGCGCGATCAGGGCCTGCAAGGTGTCGGCCTCGGTCAGCGGCACATCGCCCGACAAGATCACCACCACCCCATCGTCGGGCAGCACGGGCACGGCCTGCTGCACGGCGTGGCCGGTGCCCAGTTGCGGCTCTTGGCGCACGCATTGCACGGCCAGTGCCTGGCCCGGGGCCAGCACCCAAGGCTCGACCTGCTCGGCCCCGTGGCCGGTGATGACCACCGCCGAGCGGGCGTTCAGTTGCGCCGCTGTGTTCAACACATGCTGCACCAGCGGCACACCCGCCAAGCGCTGCAGCACTTTGGGCAGGCGGCTTTTCATGCGGGTGCCTTTGCCGGCGGCCATGATGACAACTTCAATGGGGTGTGGGTTTTTCAAACGCATGGACTTCTTTCGCAGTTTCAGTTCGGGTTGACGCTTACAGCACACGCCCTTGAATGAGCAAGCCATTATCGCCAGACCCCATGGGCCCCATCAGGTGCATGACCATGGCCATGGCTGTGAGCGCGCACTTGAGCGCGCACTTGAGCGGGCACTTGAGCGCGCGCGCCGTCGGTCATTCACATTGGTGGACAATGCCCGTTTTGGTCTAATCTGCCAATTCAGGGCCCCCACAGCACCCTACAGCCCCAAGCCGCCCCACCCCACAGCGCACAACCGACAGAGCATTGGATGAGATCACCCTTATTGAAGACCTTGAAAACGTGTTGGCCCGTCAAAACCTGTTGGCCCGTCTTCTGCCTTTTGCTGGCCGGTTGCGGCGTGGGCTCGCCCGAAGTGTCTTTGCAAGCCTCGCAAGAAGAGATTTGCAGCAAAAGCTGGACTTGGGCCAACCCATCGGGTCAGGGCGCACAAAGCTCCAGCGCAATCAACATCGCGCCCACCGCCTCTGTCAGGTGGGAGCTGCAAAACTGCACCATTCAACGACCCACCCGCGCTCAGTTGGTCGTGTGCATTGACCACAGCCAACCCTCAGAGCTCGAGCTCGCGCTTTACCGGGGTGCCAACGCCCAGGCCATCAAGCTGTCACCCCAGAGCCAAGCCAGCCCATCTGGCACCTGCGAGAGTGGTTCAAGCGGCACCCCTTGGACTTACGCCATCGACAATCCTTATGTCGGCTCGTCTGACACCCAGCAAAGCTGGCGGCTGGAAGTGATCGACACGGTGGACAACCAGAACGTGGGCACTTTGGTGGGTTGGTCTTTTGAATTGAAAGGCTTCAATTGATGCGCAGCTGCTTGCTCCTGTTCAGTCTGCTGTTGCTGCAGGCCTGCAGCACCATCAAGCTTGGCTACCAACAACTGCCCACGCTGTCTTATTGGTGGCTGGACAGCACCGTGTCTTTCAGCGGCACGCAGTCCGACCAAGCCAAAACGGCGATCAACCAGCTTTACCAATGGCACCGCCGCGAAGCCTTGCCCGTTTATGCCAAATTGATGCAAGACACCCAGCAGCTCAGTGCCGGACCCGTGCAAGCCGATCAGTTGTGCAAGGTGCTCACCGAGGCGCAAAACCAGCTCGACTTGCTGATGCGCCAAGCCGTGGTCTTAGCCGCTCCTGTGGCCATGGCTTTGGGGCCTCGGCAGCTGAGCCACATGGCCAAGCATTGGGACAGCAAAAACGAAGCGTGGGAAAAAGAATGGCTGCAAGGCGACTCCAGCGAGCGCTTGGCTCGGCGCCTGGACAAAACCCTGAGCCGCTACAGCTCTTTTTATGGCGAACTGAACGCAGAGCAGACCGACTTGATCAAAACCCAGCTCAGCCAATCGCCTTGGCGTGCAGAGTCGGGGCGGCGCGACCGGCAACGGCGACAACAAGATTTGCTGGCGGCCTTGCAACGCATTCAACAAAACCAATTGACGCAAGCCCAAACCGAGGCCCAGCTGTGGGGCGTTTGGGAACGCTGGCTGCAAGCACCCGACGCGGTGCAGCAAAACGTGGTCCAAAGTCTGAGCCAGCGCACTTGCGAAAACCTGGCCCAGTTGCACAACACCAGCACACCCGAGCAGCGCCTGCGCGCATCCAGGCGCTTGCGGGCCTATGAACGGGACTTGCTGGAACTCATTCGCCCCTGACAACACCGCGCTGCAGTGACTGCCCCCATGGCGCTTGGGGCGTCAGCTGGGGTTCAAGATGCATGCTTGCAGCCCCATCAAGCTGCGCGCTCTGAGCTGCGCAGATTTGCTGTCGTCGCGGGCATTTTCTTGTCATCCCGGGCAGGGCCAGATCAACAAGTCAGGCCCATGCCAGCCTGCACAAGCAGGGGTCAAGCCTGCAGCGCTTGCCACATTTCCATGTCGCGCTCGGCGGTCCAGATGCGCGGGTTTTTGATGCCGCTGGCCTCGTCGTAGGCGCGGGTCACGTCAAAGGGCAGGCAGTGCTCATAAATGAACACATGGCCAAAGACAGGGTCCATGCTCTTGCGGGTGTGGGCCATGGCCGCTTTCAGGTCCATCTTGGCGGCCACGGCTTCCTTGCCGGCCTGGAACAAGGTGGTGACCCAGCGCTGGGTGTAGTCCAGCGCCTTGTTCACGTTGGCGTTGCCCTTCATGGCTTCGCCCCGGCCGGGCACGATGAACTCGGCCTTCAGATCGCGCAGGGCTTCCAGCGTGGCGGGCCACTCTTCAAGCTGGGCGTCACCGGTGTACACACCGGCTTCGTACTCGACCAAATCGCCCGAAAACAGCACTTTTTCTGCTTCCACCCAAGCGATGGTGTCGCCACGCGTATGGCCTGGACCGGGGTGCCAAATTTGCACCACCACACCGCCCAAGTTGATGCTCAGCTTGCCGGGCACTTCGCCTTTTGTGGGGTTGCCGCCGCCCACCACCAGGGTCGGCCAGGTCAGGCCGGGGATGCTGTCAGCCCCCCGAAACAGACGCGGAAAACGCTCCATCTCGCTTTGCATGTCTTGCGCACCGCGCTCTTGGATCAGGCCCAAGGTGCCCTCGCTGGCGATGATCTCGGTCGCGCCTTCGGCGGCATAAGCGTAAGCGCCCAGCACACGCACCGCGTGGTAGTGGGTCAGCAGCACGTATTTGATGGGCAAGTCGCTGACGGTGCGGATTTTCTTGATAAGGTCTTGCGCCATGGCGGGTGTGGCGGTGGCGTCGCTGACCATGATGAAACGGTCCCCGATGATCACGCCCGAGTTCGGGTCACCCTCGGCGGTGTAAGCCCAGCAGTGCGCGCTGAGTTGCTCGAAGGTGATCTTTTTTTCAGTCAAGTCGGCCTGGCTGGCGAAGGCTTTGGCGGGGGCTTTGGCGGGGGCCGTGGTGGATGCTTTGGTGGGGGCTTTGGACATGGGAATGGCTCCGGTCTGTGGAAACTGGATTTTACCTAAACGAAATGCATTACGGATAGTTAAATTCCAACCCCAACCCCAACCCCAACCCCAACCCCAACCCCCAACCCCCAACCCCCAACCCCCAACCCCCAACCCCCAACCCTCAACGCTGAACCTCGTAAAATTACGTTTAGGTAAATTGATTTATCAATGGTAAATTACGGCCTGGGCACCGCAGGGTGCTTTTTGACCATTCTGGAGCTCGCACATGGGTGCTTACGTCAACCCGATTTATCCGTACAAGTCGCCTGCCGACCTGATGGCCACGCCGCCGCAGCGCAAACCCTTGATCGTCATTGGCGCGGGGCCTGTGGGCTTGGCTGCAGCCATTGATGCCCGTTTACAGGGGCTTGAGGTGCTGGTGCTCGACGACGACAAGACCGTGTCGGTCGGCTCGCGGGCGGTGTGCTACGCCAAGCGATCGCTGGAAATTCT
>NZ_JBIKIL010000182.1:0-4948 GCF_044361645.1 Limnohabitans sp.
GCGCGTGAATCGGGGATCGACCACGATCATCTTGCAGCCGTTTTCTTTGGCGTGCAGCATGTGCAACATCGACACCGGGTGGGCTTCGGCGGCGTTGGAGCCAATGTACAAAGCGACTTTGCTGTTTTGCATGTCGTTGTACGAGTTGGTCATGGCACCATAACCCCATGTATTGGCGACACCAGCCACCGTGGTGGAGTGACAAATCCGGGCCTGGTGGTCACAGTTGTTGGTGCCCCAAAAACTCACAAACTTGCGCAGCAAATAGGCTTGCTCGTTGTTGCTCTTGGACGAGCCGATGTAGTAAACGCTGTCTGGTCCGCTTTCTTTGCGCAGCTCCAACATCTTGGCGCTGATTTCGCTCAGGGCCACATCCCAGCTGATGCGCTCGTATTTGCCGTTCACCAGTTTCATGGGGTAGCGCAAGCGAAATTCGCCGTGACCGTGCTCGCGCAGTGCCGCGCCTTTGGCGCAATGCGCGCCCAAATTGATGGGCGAGTCAAACACCGGCTCTTGGCGAACCCAGACGCCGTTTTCCACCACCGCATCGACCGCGCAACCGACCGAGCAGTGGGTGCAGATGGTGCGTTTGACTTCCACCTTGCCAGCACCCAGGATAGCGCCGCCTTTGGCTGCATGCGCTTTTTGAACCAGTGTGAGCTGCGAGGCGGCCAAACCCACACCTACACCCAAGCCCGACCGGCGCAAGAAACTGCGGCGGTCAAGCGTGGGCAAAGCCTGCGACAGGCCTCTGCGCAGGCTGTGAATGAAAGGGGAAACAGATGCACCCGAGGTGCCTGATTGTTTTTTGGTCAGCAACATGGAGATCTCCAGTTGAGGGGAACGAAAAAGAATGGGCGCTTGCCAAATGCAAGGCAATGCTCAGACGCGGGCCGTCTTGTAGTAGTGCTGAACGTGTTCGCTCAAGGTGTAGCCGCCACCGCGAGTGGGTTTGGGCAAGGCGGCCAGTGGGGCCGATGGTTTGACAAACCCGGGCAGCACGGCTGTGGTGGCCGCGACAGCCCCCACAGTGGCAGCACCTGCAAACAGGCTGCGCCTAGAAAGAGACGACTGAGGGGAGGCGGCGCTGGCCAAAAGAGCCGTGGAAACTGAAGAAGACATGCTGAGCTCCGTGCGTGTAAGAGGATGTAACAGCCAGATCAAAACTCGGCTCGACCAAGTGGTGCGAGCCACACTCTCATTGTGCAGCTTCAGCCCAACAACTCCATCAGGTTAACCCTTGGATTCTTTTGATTTACATCAAAAATTGGTCTTGATTGATCGCCTGTGTGTTGGCCAGCGCACGCCAGCGTGCGGCACAGACACACGGTGCGCATGGTGCAGCACTCACTCAGAGCCGTCCGATTCGCCCGAAGAAAAGTAATCAAACACAGCCAAGCCAAGGCCAGCCATCAAAATCAAGGTGATGTCCAGTTGAGGCAATTTCCAGATGTAGGGGATCAAGAAAGCGGCCATCAAAACCAGTCCAACCAAGCCGGTGTAACGCTCAAGAGACTTCATGACCTGTTCCTTTTGATAAATTCAGTGACCAACCACTGCGCAGAGCGCATCAGGCGGGCATCGTTTTGAAAAGCACCGACCGCCTGCACGCCCAAAGGCAAACCATTGGACAGGTTCATCAGCGGCAAATTGAGGCAAGGCAAACCGGCAAAACTCCAAGTGGTTTGCATGATGGGATTGCCGGTAGATTCAAGCCCCATGGGGGCTATGCCCAGCGCTGAAGGGCACAAAATGGCATCGAAACTTGCAAAGTACTCGTCAAAAGCACCCATGACGTGGAACTGGCGGTCTTTGGCCACCAAATAATCGGTGACCGGTATGGTCATGGCTTTTTCGATGCGCGCTTGCAAAGATTCGCTCAAAAGTGCACGGCTGTGGAGCCATTCCTTTTGCAAACAAAAAGCCAATTCGGACTCGTTGACCGTCTCCAACCACGGGACCACATTGCGCACAATGTCAGGCAGGGCCGCATGCGTCACACAGTCGCCCAGATGGTCTACAAAGGCCTCGTAGGCTTCGCGTGCCTCAGGGTCAACCAAGTCCCAGCTGGGTGTTTTGACAAAGCAAAACTTGGGCGGCAAAGGGGGCTCGGAGACGGCCACATCGTAAAAGCGGCGAGGGGCTTGGCGGGCGGTGGCGGCATCGTGTCCGTCATCCCCAGTCAAAATTTCGGCCACCCAAGCGATGTCTTCGAGCTTGCGCGCGAACACGCCCACTTCATCCAGCGACGGCGACTGATCAAGCACACCTGTGCGAGGCATCAGCCCGCGTGAAGCTTTGTAGGCATAGACCCCGCAATACGAAGCCGGACGGATGACCGAGCCGTTGGTTTGCGTGCCCAGCGCCACCGGCACCATGCCCGCTGCGACGGCTGCAGCCGAGCCGCTGGACGAACCGCCTGGGGTGTGGGCCAGGTTGTGCGGGTTGCATGTGGGGCC
Source organism: Limnohabitans sp. (assembly GCF_044361645.1). Lineage (GTDB taxonomy): Bacteria > Pseudomonadota > Gammaproteobacteria > Burkholderiales > Burkholderiaceae_C > Limnohabitans_A. The sequence goes on from NZ_JBIKIL010000182.1 coordinate 2,460, forward strand.
AGGCTGGGTGGTGGCAAATTCGGTGGTCACGGTCTTGCCGAAAATCACCGCACCGGCGGCACGCAAGCGCGACACCACGGTGGCATCGCCCACCGAATAACGCCCGGCATGGATGGGACTGCCGTACTCGGTCGGGAAATCCATGGTGTCAAAGATGTCCTTGACCCCCACCGGCACGCCGTACAGGGCGCCCGGCAAGTGTCCTGCTGCACGCTCGCGCTGCAGCTTGTCTGCCTGCAGGTCGACCACACGGTCATCGCGGTGCGCAAAAGCGTGAATGGCCTGGTCTGCCCCATCTACAAAACGCCCGAGCTTGCTGGTGAACTCCTGCACCGTCTCTTGGCCGCTGAGCAGGTGCTCACGGATTTGAATGGCCGTGAGTTCCGATACAGGTTTTAAAGGTACTGCCATCACTGCACTTTGAAGAAATCAGGGTTGACCACAGACTCGTCGTTGGGGTCGCGCTCAATTTCCACGGCTTGGTTGAAGAACTGGTCAGGCAAATAAGTCACCATGGCCGGGTAGACATAGGTCATGGCCAAGGTGAACAAAACCATGCCGACGAAAGGCATGCAGCCTTTGAAGATGGTGGTCAGCTGCAGACTTTTGGGTGCCACCCCTTTCAGGTAATAAGCCGACATCGCCATCGGCGGGGTCAGAAACGAGGTCTGCAAGTTGATCGCAATCAAGATGCCGAACAAGATCGGGTCGATGCCATACAAAGGCAGCAAAGGCAAGAAGATGGGCACGAAGATGATGATGATCTCGCTCCACTCCAGCGGCCAACCCAAGATGAAAATCAAGAACTGCGACAAAAGCAAGAACTGCACCGGCGAGAGGTTCAAAGCCAGCATGAAGTCTTTGACCACGTGCTCACCACCCAAGTAAGAAAAGACCGAGGCAAAGGTGGCGGCACCCACAAACAAGAAACACACCATGGCCGAAGTGCGGGCGGTGAGGTAGACCGATTCACGCAAACGTTGCCAAGTGAAGGCGCGGTAGACCACGGCCAAAATGATGCCGCCCAAAGCGCCCATGGCGGCCGCTTCGCTGGGGGTGGCCAGGCCAAACAAAATGGAGCCGAGCACCGCCATGATCAGCGCGGCCAAAGGCACAAAAGCCTTGAACACCAACACGATGCTTTCCCACACCGTGTAATGCTCCACGTCTTGGGGCTTGGGGCACAAAGAGGGGTTGAGCGTGGCGCGCACAATGATGTAAATGAGGTACAGCAAAGCCAATGTGAAACCGGGAATGATCGCAGCCGCATACAACTTGACCACCGACACGCTGGCCGTGGCCGCGTAGACGATGAGCAAGATGGAGGGCGGAATCAAGATACCCAGCGTGCCGCCGGCGGTGATCACACCACTGGCCAGCTTTTGGTCATAACCGGCTTTGAGCATGGGCGGCAAAGCGATCAAACCCATCAAGGTCACCACCGCGCCCACGATGCCGGTGGCGGTGGCAAACAAGGCACAAGTGACCAATGCGGCCACGGCCATGGAGCCGGGAACTGCACGCAAGCCAACCTGCAAGCTCAAAAACAACCTGTCCAAGATGTTGGCACGCTCGATGATGTAACCCATGAATAAAAACAAGGGTATCGATATGAGCACATCGTTGTTCATCACGCTGAAGGTGTTTTGCGTGAACAGGTACAAGATGCGGTTGTCCCACATCAACTGATCTGGGGTGAAGTAGGCATAAAAGCCAAAGCCTATGCCCATGGCCATCAAGGTGAAGGCGATGGGAAAACCCAAAAAGATAAAAACAATGAACAGCCCCAGCATGACGAGGGCGATGAAGGGATCACTCATGGTGCGGCTTTCTCTGCGTGCTGTTGAATCAGCACTTGTTCCAATTCTTCAACGTCGCCACTGCGTGACAACCATTCGCCTGTGCGTATGCACACCAGGCAACGCATGAACTCGGCAGCGCCTGCGATCAGCAAAGTGATACCGGCCACAAAAATCACCGACTTCAGGGGCCACACTGGCACGCCCGCCGGGCTGTTGACGCTGGACTCGAGAATGCGTGCGCTTTCATAAGCGTATTGGCCACCGGTGAACACCATGGCGAAAATCGCGGGGAAATAAAACAGGATGTACAAAGTCAAATCCACTTTGGCTTGTGTGCGGTTGGACCATTTACGGTAGATGAAGTCGCCACGCACATGCGAGTTGCGCGACACGGCGTAAGCGCCCGACATCATGAACAAGGCCCCGTACAGCATGTAACTCATGTCAAACGCCCACACCGTGGGGCTGTTGAGCACATAGCGCATGAAAACCTCGAAACAGGTGGATGCGGTCAAGATCAGCACACACCACGAAAATGCATGCCCGATCGATTTGCTGAGGATGTCGATCCTGCGAATCCAGATTTCCATGTGATTTACCTCTAGACAGACAATCGGCATAGGGGGCAGTCAACATGACTGCGCCCCTGCCACACCACCTAGCATGCGGGTCCGCACTAGGCGGTTC
>NZ_JBIKIL010000083.1:0-16428 GCF_044361645.1 Limnohabitans sp.
CGACGTTGTCACCGCCGCAACTGGGTGATGGCGCGCCGGGCTGGTGGTCCACGACGGCCAAGGACAAGGCTCTGGATGCCTTCAACCAGCAGCCTGACCCCGCCAGGCGAGGCCCCTTGTGGGCCGGTGTGCAGCGGGTGGTGGCTGACGAAGTGCCCTATATCAACATGGGCAAGTTCTCAGCGCTGTCGGCCACCTCGGACAAGGTGCAGGGTTATGCCCCGAGTTTGTGGCCCGCGTTCTGGAACGTGAGCCTCAAGCGCTGATGCTGAGCTCATCGACGGCCTTGGTACGGCAGCGGGGTCTTCAAGAGTCCCGCTTGCTGTTCAATGTCCTGCCTGAGCAGCCCGGCGACCGCCGCCGAGGCTGCTGCTGTGTTCTCCCCTAATGCAAGGAGTGGGTGTGGTGCATCAAAATCCCTGGCGCAAAGCGGCCAGAGCCGTCGGGCGCCGAGCGTGGGGCATGTTGCTGGTTCTGGCCTTGGTGTCGGTTCTGGTCTTCGTCCTGACCCGGGCCGCTGCGGGCGACCCCATGGCGGTTTTGCTGGGTGACTCGGCCACCGAGCAGGACATCCTCCAGGCCCGTGCCCTGTACGGCCTGGACCAATCCCTCTGGGTTCAGTATCTGTATTGGCTGGGTCAGTTGCTGCAAGGCAATCTCGGGCAGTCCATTTTTCTCCAGATTCCAGTGACCACAGCCCTGTGGGAGCGGGCCGAGCCCACTTTCTGGCTGGCTTTGATGTCGTTGGCCGTGGCCGTGGCCATTGGCGTTCCCAGTGGCATGGCAGCGGCGGTCTGGCGAGGCAGCTGGCTCGATCAGATGGTCAGCGCCCTTGCCATGGTGGGCACCAGTTTGCCCAGCTTTTGGGCAGGCTTGTTGCTGATCCAACTGTTCGCTGTGCATCTGGGCTGGTTTCCTGCGTCGGGCTACGGCAGTCCAGACGCCCTGTTGCTTGAACGCTTGCACCACCTGGTGCTTCCAGCCATCGTGCTGGGCACGCTCAACTCGGCTTTGATCACCCGTTTTACCCGCGCCTCCATGCTCGACATTCTGGGAGAAGACTACATCCGGACCGCCCGCTCCAAAGGTTTGCCCGAAAGCCGCGTGGTGCTCAAGCACGCTTTGCGCAACGCCCTAGTACCCTTGCTCACGGTGGTGGGTTTGACGCTGGCGCTGCTCATCGGTGGCGCGGTGGTGACCGAAACGGTTTTCAACCTGCCGGGATTGGGCAATCTGGTGGTTCGTGCCGTGTTGCGGCGCGACTACCCCGTGATTCAGGGTGCCTTGCTGGTGATCGCGGGTATTTATGTGCTGATCAACTTCAGCGTGGACATGTTGTACGTCCTGGTGGATCCGAGGTTGCGTCATGGCTGAGTTCAAACGCTGGATGCGCGCCTTGTTTGCGCGACGGGTGGTGCTGTGGGCGGCCTTGACCCTGCTGGCCCTGCTGGTGGCCGCGTTGGTGGGGCCGTTGTTGCTGGAATCGGACGGCAACACGCTCAACGTGACCCAGCGCCTGCTGGCACCGGGGGCCCTCTACTGGATGGGAACGGACGAACTCGGCCGAGATGTGATGGCGCGAGCCCTTGAGGCAGGCCGTTACTCATTCGCCATTGGCGCAGCCACCGCTTTGCTGGCCGCTTTGGCTGGTGGACTGATGGGCTTGCTGGCCGGATTCTTCTCCCGCCTGGATGCGGTGTTGATGCGTCTGGTGGACGCGATGATGTCCTTCCCGGACATCTTGCTGGGTATTGCCCTGGTGTCGATCCTGGGGGCCAGCCCGGTCAATGTGGTGCTGGCCCTGGCCATCGTCTACACCCCTCGCGTGGCGCGGGTGGTGCGGGCTTCCACCCTGGTGATTCGTGAGCAGCCTTACATTGAGGCGGCGCGCGCGGTGGGCATTCCTCTGCCCCGCATGCTGTGGGTGCATGTGGTGCCCAATCTGCTCTCGCCGGCATTGGTGCAACTGACCTTCATTTTTGCCAATGCACTGCTGGCAGAGGCTGCACTGTCGTTTTTGGGTGTCGGGGTCGGTGCAGAGATCGCCACCTGGGGCTCCATGCTCTCGGGTGCCACCCAATATGCCGACCAGGCCCTGTGGCTGCTCCTGTTTCCCGGTCTGGCCATCGTGTTGTGCGCCCTGTCGCTGCAATTGCTGGGCGATGGCGTGCGTGATCTCATGGATCCCCGACTCAGAGGTCAATCATGAACCCATCTGCAAACAACCCGACAGCCATTGAAGGCCCATTCATGGCAGCAGCAGGAAACGACTGCCTGAGCGTTCGCGGCATGCACACCTGGCTGCACAGCCGCCAAGGGGGCACACCAGGCGATGTGCATCTGGTGCGGGGTATTGACTTTGACATCCGCTGTGGCCAGACGCTGGCCCTGGTGGGCGAGTCGGGCAGCGGCAAGTCCCTGACTTCCCTGTCTTTGATGCGCTTGCTCGCACGCAGCCAGACCTGGTCGCACCAAGGCAGCGCGCTCTTCACCGCAGCCGATGGGCGCCAGCATGATCTGCTCAGTGCCGAAGAAGCCACCCTGCGTGGATTGCGTGGCAACCACATGGCCATGATTTTTCAGGAGCCCATGACCTGTCTGAATCCCGTGCTGAGCATCGGCGACCAGCTCAGCGAACCCTTGCGCTTGCACAAAGGCCTGGACGCGCAGGCCGCACGCCTCGAAGCCCTGCGCGCGCTTGACGAGGTGGAAATCCCTGCAGCGGCTCAGCGCCTGGGCCACTATCCGCACCAGCTCTCGGGCGGAATGCGCCAGCGGGTGATGATCGCCATGGCCATGGTCTGCCGCCCGCGCCTGCTGATCGCCGATGAACCCACCACAGCGCTGGACGTCACGATTCAAGCGCAGATTCTCAAACTCATCACGCGGCTGCGAAAGGAGCGCGGCATGGCGGTCTTGTTCATCACCCACAACCTGGGTGTGGTGGCGCACCACGCCGATGACGTGGCCGTGATGTACGCCGGACAAATCGTGGAAGCCACGGCCGTGAAAACCCTGTTTTCCTCGCCTGTGCATCCCTACACCCAGGCCTTGTTGCGTTGCCTGCCCGGTCAGCGGCGGCTGGGCCGTGCCCGGCATGAGCTGGAATCGCCGGGCGATCCAGCGGCGAGTCCTGCTCTCTATGCCATTCGCGGACAAGCGCCCAGCATGGCGCAACTCGGTGGAGGCTGTGCATTTGCGCCCCGCTGCGACAGTGCCCAAACCGATTGCCAGACCCAGCCCCCCACCTGGCACCAGTTGACGCACCGCCAGTGGCGTTGTTCGATGAAAACCGATGCCGTGACGGAGGCTGCATGAACGAAGCATTGCTGCAAGTCAGAAATCTGAATGTGGTGTTTGGTCAAGGTGACCAGCAGGTCAAGGCGGTTTCCAACGTCAGTTTTTCCGTCGGCGCTGGTGAAATACTGGGTCTGGTTGGCGAGTCTGGCTCGGGCAAGAGCACGATCGGGCGCGCCTTGTTGCGGCTCGTACCGGCGGCCTCTGGCGAGGTGCTCTGGCGCGGGCGCGGTGTGCTGGATTTGCCCGCAGGGCCCATGCGAGCACTGCGCTCCCAAATGCAAATGGTGTTCCAGGACGCCAGCCTGAACCCCCGGCAGCGGGTGGGCAGCATGATCGAGGAGGTGCTCAGCCTGCACACGACGCTCGATCGCGCAGGGCGGCGTGCACAGATGCAGGCCTTGCTGGCGCGGGTGGGGCTTCGTGGGGATCAAGCCGAACGCTATCCGCACGAGTTCTCGGGCGGACAAAAGCAGCGCCTGGGCATTGCCCGCGCCCTGGCGGCCAAGCCCGCTTTCATCATCGCGGATGAACCGGTCTCGGCGCTGGATGTCTCCATCCAGGCCCAGGTGCTCAACCTGCTGAGCGATTTGCAGCGCGAACTGGGCCTGACAATGTTGTTCATCTCGCATGACCTGGATGTGGTGGAGCATCTGTGTGACCGTGTGGTGGTGCTGTACCTGGGTCGGGTGATGGAAATCGCCACGAAAAAAGACCTTTTTGAAGCACCCGCGCACCCCTACACGGTGGGCTTGCTCAAGGCCGCGCCCGTGGCCGACCCGATGGCACCCGAGCCGGAAATCACCTTGCAAGGAGAGCCCCCCAGCCCATTGGCGCCGCCCAGTGGGTGTGTGTTTCGTACCCGCTGCCCCCATGCCCGATCAATCTGCGCGCAAGAGATACCGCCGCTGCGGGCGCTGGCCGGCGGGCGTTCGGTGGCCTGTGTCCGCCTCGAAGAGATCGCGCAGGAGCCGCTCACCGCGGCGGCACTGGGGGCCCCGCCTGTTGAGAGCGCCTGTTCACCCCGAGAGACTGTCTGAAACTGCCCATGAAACGATCTTTGCCCCTGGAAAATGTGCCCGACGATGGGCCAACGGTCCCCCCGCCGCCAGCGGCCCCGGGCCTGCTCTCGCGCCTGGCCCACGAGCGGGCGCAGTTGCCGCAAGCCCAACAAAAAGTGGTCGATCTGCTGCTGGCCGATCCGCGCCGCTTCGTCAACGAGGGCGTGGAGCAGCTGTCGGCGTGGGCTGGCGTGTCCATGCCGAGCTTCATGCGCACCGCGCGCCGGATGGGATTCGAGGGTTTGCGCGATTTCCGGCTGGCCTTGGCACAGGACCTGGCGCGCCCAACGGCTGTTCACCGCACGGTGGGCCTGTCCGACACACCCACCGACGTGGTGAGCAAGATTGTGCAAGGAGCGGCCGCCTCCATCAGCGATCTGCATCAACAACTGGATGTGGCGGTATTGAACCAGGCAGCCGAGCGCATTGCGCTGGCACACCGGATCGATTGTTACAGCGCGGGTGCCACCTCCGGCTTCATGGCACAAGACCTGGAGCACCGCCTGTTCCGGCTGGGCAGACCTGCGCACGCCGTGGCCGATGCACACCAGCAGTTGATTTCGGCGGCCACCCTGGGTGCGGGCGGCGTCGCCGTGGCCATATCGCACGTCGGACGCATGCCTTTTTTGCTGGAGTCCGTGGCGTTCGCCCGCTCGGGCGGCGCCACCGTGATCGCCATCACCCAGCCGAACACGCCCCTGGCCGAGTGTGCCGACATCGTGCTGGGCGTGACCGTGCCGCCCGATGCCGTGATGCGGGTGGGCACAGAAGCCTACCTGGCCCACTTGATCGTGGTGGAAATTCTGTGCCTGCTGGTGCTGCAGAACCTGGGCCAGGCAGGTGTTCAACACCTGGCGCGCTTTCGCAACATGTTGCACGCACGCGGTCAAGACGCCGAAAGCCACCCCGCCACCACCTGGAACTGGAGTGCCGCGGAGCGTGACACATGAGTTCAGCGCGGGAGCATCTGTTTCGCAGACACGTGGTGATTGACGGTTCCGGGCAGCCCCCCTTTGTGGGGGATGTCAGGATTCGCGCGGGCCTGGTGGTGGAGATCGGCCAGGATCTGGCGGCTGCGTCCAGCGCGGTGCACGGGCATCACCTGCCGGGGCAAGAGGCCACGGTCAGTGATGGGCTGGGTCGATGGGCACTCTCACCAGGTTTTATTGATGTGCATACCCACGACGATGCACAAATCCTGTTGCAGCCAGAGATGCCGGCCAAAATTTCGCAGGGCGTGACCACGGTCGTGGCCGGCAACTGCGGACTTTCGCTGGTGCCTCTGGTCACCCAGAGGCCCGAAGCGCCGCTGGACATTTTGTCCACCACCTGCTTTCGGTTTTCCACGCTGGAACAGTACGCGCAGGCGGTGGATCAGGCACTTCCGGCCGTCAACCTGGCGGCCCTGGTCGGCCACACCGCCTTGCGTTGCAGCGTCATGCCCGAACTCGATCGTGCCGCCACCGAGCAAGAGGTTGCCCGCATGGGTGACTTGCTCTCGGATGCGCTGCAGGCCGGGGCACTGGGCCTGTCCAGCGGCGTGTTCTACAAACCTGCTTATGCGGCCGACATGGCCGAGCTGGTGGCCTTGTGCCGTCGCTGCGCAGCGCATGGGGGTATCTACGTGACCCACATCCGCACCGAACTCGACGGCATCCTGCAGGCGATGCAGGAAGCGGCGGACACGGCCAAAGCGGGCCAGGTCGGCCTGGTGTATTCCCACCACAAATGCGCCGGCCCCAAAAACTGGGGCCGCGCACTCCAGACGCTGGCCTTCATCGACCAGCTGCGACAGCAGCAGGAGGTGTCGCTGGACGTGTACCCCTACACGGCAGGATCGACCTTGTTGCGCGAAGACCTGATCGACCCAGCGATCGACATCCTGATCACCCGCAGCGAGCCGCACCCGCAGGTGGTGGGCCAGTACCTGGCCGACATTGCCCGCGAATGGGACATGGGTCTGATCGACTGCGCTCGCGCCCTCATGCCAGGTGGGGCGTGTTACTTCCAGGTCCATGAGCAGGATCTGCAACGGGTGCTGGCCCATCCCATGAGCATGATCGGTTCCGACGGCCTGCCCCACGATCAACGCCCCCATCCCCGGCTCTGGGGCACCTTCCCCCGCGTACTGGGGCACTACGCCCGCGATCTGGCACTGATGCCGCTGGAACAGGCGGTGCACAAAATGACCGGCCTGACCGCCCAGCGAATGGGGCTCAAAGACAGGGGCTGCATCGCAGTGGGCGCGGTGGCCGATCTGGTGGTGTTTGACCCGTCCAGCGTGGCCGATCGGGCCACCTATGCCCAGCCTGTCGCACCGAGCGAGGGCATTTTTCAAGTCTATGTGGGCGGTCACCTGGCTTGGTCGCACGGCCAGTTGATCGGTCGCCATGGTCGCTTCGTGCGCCGTGGTCAACGCTCGGAGTTTGCATGAACCGGCCTGTTTTCACCTCGAGCGGCGCACCCGGTCTGCAACCGATAGCGGCCCCGTCAGACCGAGCCTGGGACCTGGTGGCCATGGGTGAGGCCCTGGTGGAATACAACCAGAATGAGCGCACGCAGCAACGCCATTTCCTGCAGGGATTTGGGGGTGATACCTCGAATTTCCTGGTTGCTGCAGCCCGCCAGGGCAGCCGCGTGGCCTACCTCAGCGCCCTGGGCAGCGACGGACACGCGAACCTGCTGCGCCAGATGTGGACCGATGAAGGCGTCTGTCACGAGGCCGTGGCAACCCATCCGCAAGCCCCCACCGGGGTGTATTTCGTGCGCCACACCCACGCGGGCCACCAGTTCGACTTTTTGCGTGGCGGTTCAGCCGCCAGCCTGATGCGACCGGGTGCGCTGGATTGTTCGCTCCTGTCGGCCACGCGTGCCTTTCATTTCTCCGGTATTTCCATGGCGATTTCGGCCACGGCCTGCGACGCCGTTCTGCTGGCCGCTCAGCAAGCCCGTGAACACGGTGCCCTGGTGAGCTTCGACACCAACCTGAGAAAGTCCCTGTGGCCCCTGGCGCGCGCCCGGGCCATGAGCCGCGAGGCCATGGCCCTGTGCGACATCTGTCTGCCCAGCTGGGACGACATCACCGAGTTGACCGGTCTGTCCGAGCCTCAGGCCATCCTGGATCACTGCCTGGGACTGGGAGCCAAAGTCGTGGCCTTGAAGATGGGTGCTCAGGGCGCCTGGGTCGCGCAGCCGGGTGCGCGCCTGTACATTCCGGCTTTCAAAGTCGATGCCGTGGACGCCACGGGCGCGGGTGACACTTTTGGCGGCGTCTTTGTGAGTCAATGGCTGCGCCAACCGGACCTGCGGGAGGCCGGGCGCTACGCTTGCGCAGCGGCCGCCTTGTCCACGCAGGGGTATGGTGCCATCCATCCCATTCCGCACCGGCAGCAGGTGCAACACCTGCTGCAGGCAAGCCCCTGATTTTTTCATTTCCCCCACCATGTTTTCTTCACTGCTCAAGAGTTTCCCGCCGACCGCCGATGCATTGACGCGGTCACAAATTTGCGCTCAAGACTGGCAATTGCTGCGCGGCGATCTGGCCCTGCCACTGGCTGTGCTCAAACAACCCGCTCTGCAACACAACCTGCACTGGATGCGCGACTTCTGCGCCCAGCGTGGCCTGCACCTGGCACCGCACGGCAAGACCAGCATGTCGCCCGAGCTGTGGCAGATGCAACTCGACGCCGGGGCCTGGGGCATCAGTTTTGCCACCGTGTACCAGGCCTCGGTGGGCGCGCGCCATGGCGTACCCGTGCTGCTGATCGCCAACCAGGTCATTCAGCGTGCCGATCTGGACACGCTGGCGCTGCTGCACGCCGAGCGGGCGGACCTGCGATCGATGTTTCTGGTGGACTCGCCAGGACAGGTGGACGCGATCGAAGCCTGGGCCACCGACTGTGGCTTCAGCGGTCGCCTGGAGGTGCTGCTGGAGCTGGGCATCGAAGGCCAGCGCACCGGTTGCCGAACGGCGCAAGAAGCGCATCGACTCATGCAGCGCATCGCTGCCTCGCCCGTGTTGGACCTTGTCGGCATCGAGTGCTATGAAGGCGGTGGGGCAACGGGTGATCACGACAAGGACCGCGCCTTCGTGCAAGCGCTGATGGACCGGGTGGAAGCTTGCGCCCGCGAAGCCATTGCCCAGGGTTGGTTGGCCCATGAAGAGATCATCCTCACAGCAGGTGGTTCGGCCATTTTTGACCTGGTGGCCGAACGCCTGAGGCCCCAGCTGGGCCGCCCGGTGCGCGGGGTGCTGCGCTCGGGTTGTTACATCACGCACGACCATGGCGGCTATGCCCGCTTCCTGTGCTGCATCGCTCAACGGCTGCGTCTGCGCGAAACCCTCCAACCCGCGCTGGAGGTGCTTGCCTGCGTGCAGAGTTGCCCCGAACCCGGGCTTGCCCTGCTGTCCATGGGCAAGCGCGACGTGGCCCACGATCTGGCTTTGCCTCAGCCGATCTGGCGTGCGCATCCGCAAGACCGGAAACCGGGGGCCAGACCCCAGCCGGTGCCTGCGCATTGGCGGATCACCGCCTTGAACGATCAGCACAGCTACCTGACATTCGACGCCACGGCAGCGGCAGATGAGTGGCCCCGTCTGGGAGAGACCGTGGCCAGCGGCATGTCTCACCCCTGCACCACCTTTGACAAATGGCGCTGGATGCCGGTGGTGGACGATCAGTACCGTGTGGTCGACGCGGTGAGCACCTGGTTTTGAAGACCCCCCGTGGGCTGGGTCCTGTCGCATCGGACTGCTGACGAAGCGGCGCTGTGGCTACTCGTAGACGATGCTGGCGAGTCCCTGGTCGGCCTGCGCCGTCCAGCCCGCCAGCGCCGCGTCGGTAGGGAAAAACAGCGTGCGGTCGTCCAGCTGCAGTTCGCACTGAGCGCCCGGGCGCAGCAGGGACAGGCGCACCGGCAGGCCGCGCACCAGCTCGCCCTGGTCGGTCAGTTCGCGCTTGGGCGGGAATGCACGCACCAGCTCGGCCGCCAGTCGATGGGGTGTTTGAGGAAGTGGTGGGCGAGGGCGGTGCTGCCGCTCAAGCTCAAGCCCACTCGCCGGGAGTCATCTTCCACCCGGCCATCGGCGTGACTGCGGATACCGTGGCCCAAGTGCAGGCCAGCTTGCGCTTGCCGCTCCTGCGCGCCTTTGTGGGCCGGGGCCTGCTGGAGGGTTTTGAGGCCCAAGAGATGTTGGTGTACCGTAACAGCGGCTTCTCGGTGGACACCAGCGTGTGCATTGCAGCGCACGACCGCGCGGGCCTGGAGCGCTTGCTGCGGTACTGCGCGCGAGCGCCGTTTGCGCTTGAACTGCTGCGCAAAGCGGGCAGCGAGTTGGTCTACCGCTGCGCCAAGCAGCACAGCGAACCGGGTAGCAACCGGCGAGACCAACGCAGCGCAAAGCGAGGTGCAAAGCACGGGGCACAGGCCGACGAGCTGCACCTCACGCCGCTTGAACTCATCGCGCGCCTTGCCGCGCTGGTGTCGCCACCGCGCACCCACTGCCACCGCTACTTCGGCGTGCTGGCGACGAACTCGCCACACAGGGCAGCGGCGATGGCGCTGGCGTGCGGCGCAGCGCTGCAACCACTGGCCGAGCCAGTCGGTACGGGCGTGGGCGTGGTCGCACTTGGGGCAGGCAATCCGCCCCCAATCCAGACCGGGCCTGCTCAGCCGGTGCAGCCTTAAGCGACCAGCGCACTAGCTGTGGGCGGTGCGGATGGCCCGCATCTACGAGGTGTTCCCGCTGCTGTGCCCGATCTGTGGCGGGCAGATGCGAATCACAAGCCTTCATCACCTACATCGCTGACATCCGGCAAATACTGGAGTACATCGGGGTGGATGCAGAGCCACCGCACATCACCCCGGCACGTGGGCCAGCGCTGTGGGACGGGTGCGATGCGCCCATGGGCGAGGGTGTCGAAGTTGCGCCAAATTGGGATGAAGCGGCCTAAGTGGCGCCGGACTTTGAGGTCGATCAGCGCATCAGTTGGTCATGGTGGCTGGTAATGGGGGCAACAGCGGTTTTGTCAGGCGCTGCGGGGCAGGGCTGCGCGTGGCAGCGCCCAAAACGGTTCATACCGACAAATCTCTGGCAACTGACCCAGAGCAAGCGCTCAGGCAGGCCTAGCCTGAAGGCCTGTGATGCCCAAAACCTGGGACATAATCGCCCTCATGCGGTTGGATTTGCTATCCGTGATTGACTCAGCCCGCTCACCCTCATTGGAGACCCCCATGCCCACACTTTTTCAGTCTCGCCCACCATTCGCCCTGAACGCCCTGAACGCCCTGGTCGCCAGCGCAGCTCTGCTGGCCCTGCCAAGCGCCTGGGCGCAGCCCCTGCCCAAAGCCACGCCTGAATCGCAAGGCATGTCCACAGAGCGCTTGGCTGTCATTTCTTCAACCATGAAGCAAGAGGTCGCCAGCAACCGCTTGCCGGGCGCCGTGGTCATGGTGGCGCGCAATGGCAAGCTGGTGTACTCCGAAGCCTTTGGCAAAACCGGCCGGGCCGATGGCAGCGACATGAAAGAAGATTCCATTTTCAGAATCTATTCCATGACCAAACCGCTGGTGTCCACCGCGCTCATGATGCTGGTGGAAGACGGCAAAGTGCAGCTGACCGACCCCGTCTCTAAGTTTCTTCCGGCCTTTAAAAACCCGCAGGTCAGCGTGGCCTCCACCCACCCCGTCTCCGGCGTAGTGAGCTACAAAATGGTGGCCGCCAACCAAGAGCCCACCTTGCAAGACCTGTTGCGCCACACCTCGGGCTTGGCCTATGGCGAGCTCACCGCCAATGCCCCGGTCAAAGAGGCGTACGCCAAGTCCAAAGTGTTTTTACCCACCATCCCTTTTGACGCGCGCGGCATGAGCCCCAGCGAGATGTCGGACACCGTGGGCAAAGCCCCACTGGCCCAGCAGCCAGGCACCACTTGGGAGTACTCGCTCTCGGTAGACATCCAAGGCCGTGTGGTGGAAGCCGTCAGTGGCAAGCGCTTGGGTGACTTTTTGACCGAGCGCATGTTCTCTCCCTTGAAGATGAAAGACACAGGCTTTCATGTGCCTGCGGCCCAAGCCAGCCGCTTGGCTGAGGCCTTTGCCAAAGACCCGCTCACGGGTGTGGCCAACGTCTTGATTGATGTCTCCAAGCCGCCGGCCAACGACTCCGGCGGCGCCGGAGGCGTGGGCACAGCGGGCGACTACCTGCGCTACTGCCAGGCCATGCTCAACGGGGGCTCGCTCGATGGTGCGCGCATTTTGTCGCCGTCTACCGTTCGCCTGATGACGGCAGACCACCTGGGAGCCAGCATCAACACAACCACCAACCCGGGTCAGTTGCTGTTGGGCGTCAACGGCTACAGCTTTGGGCTGGGCTTTTTGGTCAGATCGCAAGACGGCTTGGCCCCCGTGCACGGCTCAGCGGGCGAGTTCATGTGGGCCGGCTTTGCCGGCACCTTCTTTTGGGCCGAGCCCAAAGAAAAACTGTGCGCGGTCTACATGACGCAATCGCCCAGCCCCTTGCGGGCGAGTTACCGCCGACTGATGAAAAACTTGGTGGCGCAAGCCATCAACTGACCTGAGCGCGGTGCACCTGCCGGCTCTTGCCTGCAGGCAAGCACCTGAAAAAGCAGCCATTTTCTTAGCCCTTCAGGAACTTGCCTGCAAGCGATGCGTGCCGTATAACGGGCATCACCTCAGGCGAACATTCGCCAGCAGGCTGGCTCCTACAAAGGGAAAGATGAAGGGCTGGTGTTCTGAATTTGTAGGCGCTTGCCTGCAAGCGAATAAGAGCCGATTTTGTGCTGCCCCAACGACCCGGACGACGCCAAGTTCTTGTCTGAAGTCGCTGGCACCAAGATCGACGAAGCCTTTATAGGCAGCTGCATGACCAACATCGGCCACTTCCGCGCGGCGGCCAAGCTGCTGGGCGGCCAACGCGACATCCCGGTCAAGCTGTGGGTGGCCCCACCGACCAAAATGGACGAGAGCGAGCTGATCAAGGAAGGCCACTACGCCAACTTCGGCGCCGCCGGTGCCCGCACCGAGATGCCCGGTTGCTCGTTGTGCATGGGCAACCAAGCCCAAGTGCGCGAAGGCGCCACCGTGGTGTCCACCAGCACGCGCAACTTCCCCAACCGCTTGGGCAAAAACGCCAACGTGTTCTTGGCCAGTGCCGAGTTGGCTGCGATCGCGTCCAAGCTGGGCCACATCCCCACGGTGGCCGAGTACCACGCCGCCATGGGCATCGTGAACAAAGACGGCGCGGCGATCTACAAGTACCTGAACTTCGACCAGTCAGGTGCAGGCATCATCCGCAAAATTCTGCAACACATCGGCGCAGAGTCAGAGCCACCGCGCATCACCCCACACTCGGGCTGCCGTTGTGGGACGTGTGCGACGCGCAGATAGGCGAGGGTGTCGAGCTTGAGCCCGATTGGGACAAGGCGGCCCAACTGGCGCTGGACTTTGAGGCCGATCAGCGCATCAGTGGGTGAGGGAAGGCGACAGCGGTTTTGCCAACGCTGCTAGGCAGGGCTGCGTCTGTCAATGCCAAAAATGCGCAAACCGAAAAATCTCGGGCAACTGGCCCTGAACATGGGCTCAGGCAGACCCAGCCTGAAGGCCTGTGATGTTCAAAACCTGGGCCATGATTGTCCTCATGCGGTTGGATTTCCTATCTGACCCTCAGAGACCGGGCTCAGTGTTTTGCGTGGGGCGCAGGCCCGAGTTGTTCCGGTGGCATGGGCCCACCGGGGTAGCTTCGGTAGCTGCGAGAGCTCAGAAGGTTGGGGTAGCGTTCAATTGAAATGAAGGACTTGATGCGTGCCCGCAGCAGCAAGACCCCATGGATGCACGCGATTCGCCACTGCGGGGGCGTGGCCCAGCCCAAGGCTTGGCGCAATGTAGGCCTGAGCATGCAGACCACAATGGGCTGCACCCAGCGCTGCAGCATTGACGGGAACCAGTGCGCCATCACCGACAGTGTGGCTTGCGCCACCCGTGCATTGCTTGCGTCATAGAGCATTTCGTTTTGTTCGTAGGTTTGGATCCAGAGGTCAAAGCTGGCCTTGTCCACAGGCAAGTCGTGCAAACCCATGCGCTGACCGATTGCGATCCAGTAGTTAAACCAAGCGTGGCTTTCATGCGCCGTGAAAGTGCGCCAGCCAAATGACGCCATCCAGACCATGGGAAAGTCGATAAAGGTCCACAGCACAAACAGAAAATCATCGTTGCGAATGCGGTAGCGGGCATGGATGGCATTCATGCGCTCAATGGCACGGTGCCCAAGATCTTGGTCCCACCCCGCTTCCATGAATTGTGCAATCAGCATGCTGGTGTCGTCGTAGCGTTGCTGGCCACGCTGTGCAAACTCTCCAGTGCCGTCAAGCAAGCGCGATACCGAACGACTGCCAAAGGTGTGAAACAAGGCCAGTTCCAGAGAACGGGTGATGTCAAAGGGAAATTCATAGCAAGTCAACAAATAAACAATGCGCTGGCAGTCAGCTTGGGCATCGAGTTGACTGATTTCTTGCCGAATTTGCGGCGCATGAAATATTTTCCAGGGGCGACGGTAAACCGGCCCGGGAGGGATTTGGGCAACGGTGGTGGTGGTGTGGAAAGGACAAAGATGAGCAGTCATGCGAAGGGATGGAAATGCATACACAAATTGACAACGATGGTACGTTTTTTTGGCGACCTCTTTCCCGTTTTGTCGATCGCTCTGTCCAAGGTGTCCACCAATTTTTGCAGCTTTCAAGCTTCATTGCGTTCCTGGCCTCGGCTGGGACGCCCGAAAGACCAAGGCAGGCATTTGAGTTTTTTTGCGAATGAACTTGACGAAATTACTGGCCTCTTCAAAGCCCAACTCTCGGCCAATTGTCTGCACTTGCATGGAAGTGTGGGCCAGCAATCGCTTGGCTTCCAAAACCAAGCGCTGGTGGATTGCCGTTTTGGCGGGCATGCCTCAGGCGGCCAAACAAACTCGGCTCAAGGTCTTGTCGTTCATGCCCAGAGCAAAGGCGCAGTGCGTGGTTTTCTGGGCGTATCGGGCGTATCAGGCGTATCGGGCGAAAGAACCGACCTGCGCACTTTGCGCGCCTGCAGTTCTGACGCCGCACTGTTTGCCGCCGAGCTGTTTTCACACCGCGTGGTGCGCGAATTGGGGCACTCAGCGCCTGCATCGGTGGCCTCGATGTGTTGGTCTTTACCGGCGGCATTGGCGAACACGATACCGTGTTGCGCCAACAAGCGGGCAAGTCCTTGGCATAACTCGGCGTGCAGGTGAATGCGGCGTGCAAGGCAAAGGCCACAAGCGACCGTGTTGCTTCAATTCACACCGGCAATGGTTCCATTGAGGTGTGGGTGATCCCCACAGGCGAAGTCCATGTGGCCGCACAAGACGCACTGGTATTTTTATAAAAACAATTCAGCTGGTGCCGCCCAAACGCCCAAACGCCCAAACGCCCAGCGCACAGGCTGTGGGCGGCGCTGATCGCCCGCATCTACCAGGTGTTGCCGTTGTTGTGCCCGATCTGCGCTGGCCAAATATCCCGTGGTTTTTGTGGCCCGGCCGATGTGGCCATGTCCTCGTTTGTCTGAGCACGGTCAAACGACGGGGCAAAATGGGCCACAAGGCCCAGGGGTGTGGGCGATTTCATTCGCCCCAATCGGGCAACTTGACGACTCTTTTTTACCCCATGACACAGCACCGATTTGACCTGCAAGACCTGCCTGCAACGCCTTGGAAAAACGGCGGTGGCCTGACCCGCGAAGTGCTCTGGCAACCCGCGGGTGCAAGCTTGAATGATTTTGACTGGCGTGTAAGCGTTGCACAAATCGACAACGATGGCCCTTTTTCTGCCTTTCCCGGCGTGGACAGGGTGATCACTTTGATCGGCGGTGCTGGGGTGCAGTTGTGCAGCGAGGGGGGCCAAGTTCAGCATCGCTTGGGCACGCCGCTTTCGCCCTTTGCGTTTTCTGGAGATCTGGCCATTCAAGGCCATTTGCTGGATGGGGCTTGCCAGGTGTTCAACGTCCTGACGCGCCGCACCGTGTGCTGCGCCCAAGTACACATCGTGCGCAGCGCCTGTGACTGGCCAGCCCACAGCCAAGGCCTGTTCATGGCGTTGCAAGGCCAGTGGCAGACAGGCAGCGATCAGGCCCAGCCACTCATGCCTCAGCAAGGTCTGTGGTGGCAAGGTGCGGCGCTGTCTTGGCAACTTCGCCCGCTGGGCGCTGAGCCGGTGCTTTTGGCCCTGACTTTGACGCATTTGGCCATTTGAGCGGGTGGCAGGCAAGCCCTGCCAAGTCCCCAGTGGGCGCGGCCTAGGCCGTGCCGTGCAGTCCTGTTGGTTGTGGCTTTCGTGCGGCCACAACTGTGGCGTCAGACCGATCAGGAAAACTGTGGTCTGTCCCCTCACGCAAACCAGCGCATCAAGCGCTTTTGTGCCTGCCCACCTGTTTGCCCAAGAGTGGCAAGCCCGCATCCATCTGGCCGCGTGATACCGACTGTTCGCGCAACACGGCCGCGCCGACAGGATCTACGCCCACATTCCCAACAAGCGCAGCAAGGTTTGGCTTTGAGTTTGCAAGAACGCCAGCGTTGGACCAGTGCCGAGTTGGTCGCCATCGCGTCCAAGCAGGGCCAAATTGCCACGGCGGCCGAGTGAGTATGGGATGCCATGGGCATTTTGAACAAGGATGGCGCTGCAGTCTGCAAGTGCCTGAACTTCAATAAGATTGACGAGTGCCTGGAGAACGCGAAGGGTGTGAGCGCCTGCAATCATCCAAACAGTCCCCAATGTGCAAGCTTGTAAAGCCCCAAGCTGGAAATAATGAGTTTAAAAGTGTGCAATACTGGTTCTTATTAAGTTGGATTGACCATCCTTTTGTACCAACATTCAGGGCGTTGGCATGCACGATTTAAAAAGTTGGAAGAGTTGGGTTTGAAGTGGACCCCGAATTTGGGACAGGTGTTTAAGTGGGACACTGTCCAAAGAAATGGGTTACCAATGACTGAAACAAAAAAGCGCAGGCTTCATCCACCCGAGCTCAAGGCCAAGCTGGGCTTGGA
>NZ_JBIKIL010000084.1:0-16236 GCF_044361645.1 Limnohabitans sp.
AGCGAGTTGGCGTCTTTTGGCTTCACCCATTTGGTGACCTCTGTAAATCCGTTGAAACTGGCTACCAGTCTAGCTTGCGGCCGGTTTATGCAACGTCAACTGCCGGAAATAGGATAAAAAGCCTCTGGCATACCGGCAAAGCGCCAGACCACGTCGAGCGCCAAGTCGATGGCGTTGAGTTCGATGTGTGCGATCGAGTGCACCAGCATGGCGCGGCCCTCGGCTGTGGCCATGGATTTGGCCTTGAGTTGGGTGTGTGGCACCAACACCGGCTTGGCTGCGCGGCCCGGACCTTGGCGGGGGGCGGACAAATTTTCACCAGCACCCACAGGCCAAGAAAGGTCCAAGGCCAAGGTGGCTTGGGCCTTCAAAAGCGGGTCGGCCAAGCCCCAGGGGTGCAGGGCGGCCGCGCGCAAGCAGGGCCGTTGGGCCGAAGGGGGCAAAGCAGTCATGGTCGTCACGCGGGGGGCCCACGCAAGGGCGCAGGCATGCCTACAATTGTAGGTTTTCAAAACACCCCCAACGACTGGAGACCTGCATGGCCCTTTACCAACTTGACGCACACAGCCCGCAGCTTGCCCCATCTGCCTGGGTGGCCGACAACGCGCAGGTGATGGGTGCGGTCACCATCGCAGCCGATGCCAGTGTGTGGTTTGGTGTCACCGTGCGTGGCGACACCGAAACCATCGAGATTGGCGAGGGCAGCAACATCCAAGACGGCAGCGTGTTGCACGCCGACCATGGCAAGCCACTCAAGGTGGGCAAACATGTGACGGTGGGCCACATGGTCATGCTGCATGGCTGCACGATTGGCGACGAGTCCTTGATCGGCATTGGCGCGGTGGTGCTCAATGGTGCCAAGATTGGCAAGAACTGCTTGGTCGGTGCGGGTTCTTTGGTCACCGAGGGCAAAGAGTTTCCCGAAGGCTCGATGATCATGGGCACGCCCGCCAAGCTGGTGCGCGAACTGAGTGCCGAGCAACTCGAGGGCTTGCGCCAAAGCGCTCTCCACTATGTGGACAATGCCCGCCGTTTCAAGGCAGGGCTGAAAAAAATCGCTTGATCGTTTGGCCAGACTGAACGCTTTTTAACTTTTGAGGATCGGCCCCAAGGGGCTGTTGACTGCACATTGTCCGAACTCCATAAATTCATTTTCGAAGGCCTGCCGGTGCGCGGCATGTTGGTGCGCCTGACCGATGCTTGGCAAGACATCTTGGCGCGGCGCGCCGCCAACTCCGAGACCGGCGCTTACCCCGCGCCTGTGCGCCAATTGCTGGGCGAGATGGCCGCAGCGGGTGTGCTGATGCAGGGCAACATCAAGTTCAACGGGGCCTTGGTGCTGCAGATTTTTGGCGATGGCCCGGTCAAACTGGGCGTGGTCGAAGTGCAACCCGACCTGAGCCTGCGTGCCACCTGCACCCAGGTGGGCGAGGTGGCCGACAGCGCCACCCTGAGCGACATGGTGAACCTGAACAACCAGGGCCGCTGCGCCATCACCTTGGACCCGCTGGACCGTTTGCCGGGGCAGCAGCCTTACCAGGGCGTGGTGCCGCTGTTTGGCGATCGGGGAGAAAAGTTGGAAAACATCAGCGAAGTGCTGGAGCATTACATGCTGCAGTCCGAGCAACTCGACACCGTGCTGGTGCTGGCGGCCGACGACAAAGTCGCGGCGGGTTTGCTGATCCAGCGCCTGCCCATTGAGGGCGAGGGCAATTTGGCCGGTCGGTCCGATTCGCTGATGCGCGAATCGGTACTGGGTTTGAGCGAGGATTTCAGCCGCATCGCGATCCTGACCAAGAGCCTCAAGCGCGAGGAGTTGCTGGGTTTGGACGCCGAAATGGTCTTGCACCGCCTGTATTGGGAGGAGCCGCTGGCGCGCTTTGCGCCTTTCATCGGCGAATCGGGCCCGCGCTTTGCCTGCCGTTGCAACCGCGAACGCGTGGGCAACATGATTCGCAGCTTGGGCACCGAAGAAGTCGAGGGCATCATTGCCGAGCAAGGCCAGGTGGAGGTGGCTTGCGACTTTTGCGGTGCGCAATACCGCTTTGACCCGGTCGATGCGGCCAGCTTGTTCACCGGCGTATTGCCCGATGCCAGCGCAGGCGCTGTGCACTGAGTGCTCGACCGCGCGCCAGAAGAAAAAAACAAGTCTGAGGCCACCGACCGCAAACATCGGCGCTCAAGCCGCCGAAGGAGCGGGCAGGACGGCAAGCTCAGAAGGGGCAGCGGCTGGCAGCATGGCGTGGCCATGAGCTGCCAAGGCCAAGGCCGGACAAGGCCGGACAAGGCCCTTGCACGCCCATCCCCGTCAGCTTTTAACTGCCGCGCGTGATGGGCATGCCCACTTCGCCGGGCAAGGCCAATTGCTTGGCCAGTTCCAACTTGGCCAGCGAGTTGCGGTGCACTTCGTCTGGGCCGTCGGCCAAGCGCAAGGTGCGCTGGTGGGCGTAGGCATAGGCCAGTGGGAAGTCTTGCGACACGCCGCCGCCGCCGTGCGCCTGGATGGCCCAGTCGATGATTTGGCAGGCCATGTTGGGGGCCACGATCTTGATCATGGCGATTTGGGCCTTGGCCACTTTGTTGCCCACGGTGTCCATCATGTAGGCGGCTTTGAGCGTGAGCAAGCGGGCTTGCTCGATCATGCAGCGCGACTCGGCGATGCGCTCTTGCCACACGGTCTGGCGCGCCACTTCGCGGCCAAAGGCCACGCGGGTGTTCAGGCGGTGGCACATCAACTCCAAGGCGCGTTCGGCGATGCCGATGGTGCGCATGCAGTGGTGGATGCGGCCAGGGCCTAAGCGGCCTTGCGCGATTTCAAAACCCCGGCCTTCGCCCAGCAAGATGTTTTCGGCGGGCACGCGCACGTCTTTGAGCAGCACTTCCATGTGGCCGTGTGGTGCGTCGTCGTAACCAAACACCGACAGGGCGCGCAGCACGGTGATGCCGGGTGCGTTGGCGGGCACCACGATCATGGATTGTTGTTCGTGACGTCCCGCCTCCGGGTTGGTTTTGCCCATCACGATGTAGACCGCGCAGCGCGGGTCGCCTGCGCCGGACGACCACCATTTGCGGCCGTTGATCACGTAGTCGCTGCCGTCGCGGCGGATGTCGCACTCGATGTTGGTGGCGTCCGACGAGGCCACATCGGGCTCGGTCATCAAAAAGGCCGAGCGGATCTCGCCGCGCAGCAGGGGCTCCAGCCATTCGTCCTTGAGGGACTCGCTGGCGTAGCGCTCCAGGGTTTCCATGTTGCCGGTGTCGGGGGCCGAGCAGTTGAACACCTCGGCCGCAAAGGGCACGCGGCCCATGATCTCGCACAGCGGCGCGTATTCGAGGTTGGACAGGCCTTGGGGCGCACGCGTGGATTTGGGCAAAAACAGGTTCCACAGGCCAGCGGCCAGGGCTTTGGGCTTGAGTTCTTCCACGATTTTCGTGGGCACCCAGGCATTGCCTTTGGCGCGGTTTTCAGCGATTTCAGCGAAAAAGCGGGCCTCATTGGGGTAGATGTGCTCGTCCATGAAGGCCAGCAAGCGCGCTTGCATGTCTTTGACTTTGGGGGTGTATTCAAAATCCATGGTCTTTTTCCTTGGGTGTGAGTTCGTAGGGGTTGAAAAGAATGTTCAGGCTTGGCAGGCAAAGCGCCAGGCCAACTCGGCCATGGGGCGTGCGCCCGCGCCCGAGCTTTTGGCTTGGTCGCTGGATGCGGTGCCGTCTTCGACCCGTTTGGCAATGCCTTGCAAGATGGCCGCGATGCGAAACATGTTGTAAGCGAGGTAAAAGTTCCAGTCTTGCGCCAGGGCTTGCGGTGTGGTGAAGCCGGTGCGCTCGCAGTAGCGGCGGATGTACTCGGCTTCACTGGGGATGCCCAAGGCGGCAAAATCCAGGCCGCCAATACCCCGGAAAGTGCCCGGAGTGATGTGCCAGGCCATGCAGTGGTAGCTGAAGTCTGCCAAGGGGTGACCCAGCGTGGACAGCTCCCAGTCGAGCACGGCCAAAACACGGGGCTCGGTGGGGTGGAACATCAAATTGTCGAGGCGGTAGTCACCGTGCACCACGCCCACCAAGGCGGCGTCTTTGGCGCTGTCTGGAATGTTTTTGGGCAGCCATTCAATCAGTTGGTCCATCTCGGGGATGGGCTGGGTGACAGAGGCCGCGTACTGCTTGCTCCAGCGGCCAATTTGGCGTTCGATGTAATTGCCCGGTTTGCCGAAGCTGGTCAAGCCTTGCTTGACCACATCCACCTTGTGCAGCGCAGCCAACACGCGGTTCATCTCGTCGTAAATCGCGCTGCGTTCAGCAGGTGTCATGCCAGGCAAAGACTGGTCCCACAGCACACGACCGGGCACAAAGTCCATGACGTAAAACGCGCGGCCTATCACCGACTCGTCGTCGCACAGCACGTGCATTTGCGCCACCGGCACATCGGTGCCGTGCAGGCCTTGCATCACCGCAAACTCCCGCTCAATCGCGTGCGCCGAGGGCAGCAACTTGGCCACCGGGCCGGGCTTGGCCCGCATCACGTAGTGGCGCGATGGGGTGATGAGTTTGTAGGTGGGGTTGGACTGGCCGCCCTTGAACATTTCTACGCTCAAGGGGCCAGCAAAACCGGGCAGCCGGGCTGTTAACCATGTCTCCAGGGCCGCAACGTCAAAAGCATGGGTGCCGGTGACAGGCCGAGTCCCCACAAAATGGTCAAAAGCACTCATGGGTTTGTCCCCACTTGAAGCCGGTTGCGCCCAGCCACCGACAGAAAAGAAAAAACCAAACGCGTCAGTGGTCCGCCGTCACGATGAGCATCAGCGCGTCGCGGTCCAGAATCACCAAACCACCCGGTTCGATGCGGATGATGAGCTCGCGCTCCATTTGCTTGAGCTCTTGGTTGACGCGCTGGCGCGATGCTCCCAGCAGTTGCGCCAACTCTTCTTGCGCCAATTGCAAGCTGATGCGCATGGCTTTGGCATCGGACAGGCTGGGCACACCGTAGCTGCGCAACAGGTGGTTGAGCTGTTTGGCCAAGCGCGCACGCAAGGGCAGGGTGTTGAGGTCTTCCACCAAGCCGTAGAGCTGGCGAATGCGGCGCGACTGCAGGCGCAGCATGGCTTCGTAAAATTCCACGTGCTGGGTCAAGATTTTTTTGAAGTCGGCCTTGGCCACGTTCAAGGTGGTGGTGTCGCCGTGTGCATAGCAGTCGTGCGTGCGGCGGTCCCCGTCGAAGATCGAGACATCGCCAAACCAGATGCCCGGCTCCACGTAGGTCAAGGTGATTTGTTTGCCCGACACCGATGTGGAGCTCACACGCACGGCACCCTTGGCACAGGCAATCCACTGCTCGGGTGGATCGCCGCGTGCGGCCAGCATGTCGCCGTCTCTGTGGCGTTTGACGTAAGCGCATCGGAGTATGTCGTGTCGGAGTGAAGGGGAGAGGCTAGAAAACCAGCGACCACCATTGATCGCCTCGCGTTCTTCCATTGTCAGAATCGGTTCGTCCATGCTCTGTCCTTTGAGTGACTGGGGGTTGAAAATTTGTCGCCTGGGGGACCAGTCGCTTCATTCGTAATGGGGTTTTTGCTTGTTCAAAAATGCGGCAATGCCAATGCCCGCATTCAAGTGGTGCAGGTTTTTTACAAAATGCTCGCGTTCACGCGCCAGTTGCGCGTTCAGGCTGCTGCCATCGGCGTCATTCAGCAATTCTTTGATGCTGGCCAGTGCGTTCGTCGCGCGGGCGTTGAGGTGTTCGCACCAATCCAAAGCCTGCTGCAGCGCCTGCCCTGCATCGGCCAGGCGGTTGACCAGTCCGAGTTGTTGCAAACGCTCGGCCCCGATGCGTTCACCAAACAAGAGCAACTCGCTGGCCAGTTGACGCGGCAAGGCGCGCGCCAGGCTCCAGCTGCCGCCCCCATCGGGCGACAAGGCAATCGAGCTGTAGGCCATCACAAAAACGCTGTTGCGGGCAGCCACGATCAGGTCGCAAGCCAAGGCCAAAGAAAACCCGGCACCGGCCGCTGGGCCTTCGACCGCAGCGATGACCGGTTTGGGAAAGGTGCGTATGGCTTCTATCCAGTTGTGCAGACCCTCAATGCTTTGCGCTTGGTGCTCGGGAGGCAGTTGGCGGTTGCTGAGCAGGCGCTGCACATTGCCCCCGGCGCAAAAGATGCCGTTGGCCCCGGTGATCACCACGCTGCGCACGTCGGGGCTGGACTCGGCCACGCTCAAAGCTTCGACACCAGCGGCGTACATCTCGGGGCCCAAGGCGTTGCGAAACTCGGGGTTGCTGAGGGTCAGGACCAGGGTTTGGCCGAAGCTGGTGCTGAGAAGTTGGGCGGTCATGCTGTGTCTTCAAGGGTTAGGGGGCAAGGCTCAAGAGTTGTCTCACCAAGTCATGCATACAGGGCAGCGCTGAAGGTCTGCACCCCGTCATCGCTTGGCAGGGGAATCAATCCTCGGTGTGCAGCAGCGACAGGCCAATGGCCCCACGGCGGCGCAGCCAGGGGCTGGGGCGGTAACGCGGGTCGCCGTACACGGTTTGCAGGTTGAACAACACCTCCAAGATGCTGTCGGGACCCAAGCGGTTGCCCATGGCCAGTGGGCCCATGGGGTAGGCCAAGCCCAGGGTCACGGCGGTTTCCAAATCTTCCGGGCTGCAAACGCGCTGCTGGCACATGTCGGAGGCGATGTTGACAATGCAGGCCACCACGCGCTGGGTGACAAAGCCGCCGCTGTCGCGGATCACCGAGACGGCTTTGCCGTCGCGTGCGAACAAGGCGTGCGCGGCGTCACGCATGTCGGCGCGGGTCGCTGGGTTGCTGGCCAGCACGCGGCGCTTGGTGGCGGCGTCCTCAAACAGCATGTCGATGCCCACGGTGCGGGCCGGGTCCAGGCGCTCCACCACCGCCACGGTGGTGATGTCAAAGCCCAGCGGGGCCACAATCGTCAGCGCCTCGGGTGAGGGCGAGGCCCCGGTTTCGATGCTGGCCCCCAAGTTTTTCAGCAACTGCAAAAGTGGCATGCGCCGCGCCGCGCGGGGCGAGACCCACACTGGCGGCATGTGTTGCACCACCGGCACGGGCGGCTCGTCGGGTATTTGGGCCTTGCCGCCTGGGTATTTGTAAAAACCTTCGCCGACTTTTTTGCCCAGCACACCACCGGCCAGCCGCTGGGCGGTGATCACGTTGGGGCGGTAACGCGGCTCTTCGTAGTACTGGTGGTAGATCGCCTCGATCACGTGGTGCGAGACGTCCAGCGCCGTCAAATCGAAGAGCTCAAAAGGCCCGAGTTTGAAGCCCACTTGGTCGCGCAAGATGCGGTCGATGGTGGCGAAGTCGGCCACGCCCTCGCTCACGATGCGCAAAGCCTCGGTGCCATAACCGCGCCCGGCGTGGTTCACGATGAAGCCGGGCGTGTCCTGCGCCTGCACCGGTGTGTGGCCCATTTGGCGGGCAAAGTCAGACAAACGCTGGCAC
This sequence comes from Limnohabitans sp., assembly GCF_044361645.1. GTDB lineage: Bacteria > Pseudomonadota > Gammaproteobacteria > Burkholderiales > Burkholderiaceae_C > Limnohabitans_A. The sequence goes on from NZ_JBIKIL010000084.1 coordinate 7,461, forward strand.
ACGGCCGGGTCGGTTTTCAGGCCCGCGATCACCTCGACCACCTTCATGAGGGGCACGGGGTTGAAAAAGTGAAAACCCGCAAACTGGGCAGGGCGTTGCAGCGCTGCGGCGATGGCCGTGACCGACAGCGAGGAGGTGTTGGTCACCAGCACCGCCGTCGGGGCCAGCACTTTCTCTAATTCAAGGAAGAGGCTTTTTTTGATGTCGAGTTTTTCAACGATGGCCTCGACCACCAAGTCGCACCCGGCCAAATCTTGCAGGCTGGCAGCGGCCAGCAAGCGGCTTTTGTGACCTGCTACGGACTCGGCCGTCAGACGCCCTTTCTCCAGTAATTTGTCCCATTGCTGGAACACCGCTTCGCGGCCTTGGGTGGTGGCTTGTGCTTGGGTGTCGTAGAGCCAGACTTGGCTGCCCGCTTGGGCCGCGATTTGGGCGATGCCGCGCCCCATGGCACCGGCACCAATGATGGCAACTTTGGAGAATGCGAGGTTCATTTTTGCATGGTCATGGCCAACAGGCCATCGGGCTTGGCCCAAGCGAAAAGGCGGCTTGCACCGCATGAGCGCTTGGGTGAGACGAAAAAAACGATTATCTACCGAGATGGGCGTCGACCGGTGGTGCGCACCAGAGGCCACAGCGTCAACGCCGCACCTGCAAGGCTCCTGGGTTGACGATGTTGGTGGGTGTGCCCTTGATGAAGTTGACCACGTTGTCAAACGCCACACCATAGTAAAGCTCGTAGCTGTCTTTTTCGACATAGCCGATGTGTGGCGTGCAGATGCAGTTTTCAAGTCGCAGCAATGCCGAGCCCTGCAAAATGGGTTCGGATTCAAAAACATCGACCGCAGCCATGCCGGGTCGTCCCCGGTTCAAGGCACCGATCAGGGCATTGGCTTCGATCAATTCGGCCCTGGAGGTGTTGATGATCAAGGCGGTGGGTTTCATCAAACCCAAGTCATCGCTGGTGACAATGCCTGAGGTGCTTTCGTTCAAGCGCAGGTGCAACGAAAGCACGTCGGCCGATTGAAAAAATGTTTCGCGGCTGTTGGCCGCAGTGTAGCCATCGGAGACCGCTTTGACGCGGGATTCATCGCTGCCCCAAATCAGCACTTGCATGCCAAAAGCTTTGCCATAGCCGGCCACCAACTGACCGATCTTGCCGTAGCCCCAAATGCCCAAGGTTTTGCCTTTCAGAACCGTGCCCAAACCAAAATTGGTCGGCATGGCGCTGGATTTGAGACCGGATTGTTGCCACGCGCCGTGTTTCAGACTGCTGATGTAATGGGGCAAACGGCGGGCTGCTGCCATGATCAAAGCCCAGGTCAACTCGGCCGGTGCGGTTGGCGATCCCACGCCCTCGGCAACCGCCACGCCGCGTTCTGTGCAGGCAGACAGATCAATGTGGCTGCCCACACGACCGGTTTGAGCGACCATTTTGAGCCGGGGTAGTTTTTCAATCAAAGCCCGGTTCAGGCTTGTGCGCTCACGGTTCAACACGATCACGTCAGCGTCTTTCAGCCGGACGGACAGCTGTCCTATGCCCTTGATCGTGTTGGTGAAAACTTTGGCTGAGAAGGGTTCGAGTTTGGCAGCGCAGTCGAGTTTGCGCACCACATCTTGGTAGTCGTCAAGGATCACAATGTTCATGCCGCCATTGTGCCTTGGACAGAAAGGCCTGTTGCTTGCCAACAGGCTGCCCTGGGCTGCTTTTCAGCTCAAACGCGTGATTGGGCCGTTTCTAACGCTGCCAATCGGTCGAGTTCGGCGCACACGTCGGCCATGCGGCCAGAAATCAGCATGCGACCGGCTCCTTTGACGCGTTGGTCGCTTTCGGTCACGCGCAAGACGCGCAGGGCAGGGCTTGTCGGTGCTGCGCGCAGGCGCTGTGAAGGCGTGGCGGTTTTCAGGCTTTGCGGCAAACAAGCCGGTCTGCGAGATGCCCACGCGGGGCGCATCACCGCGTGGGTTCGAGGCGGATGAAGGGTGATCTGCGCAGAGCCCTTCAGGTGGGTGAGGCTTTGAAACAAAGCAGAAAAATCAAGCAGAGCGATTCCCATGTGAAACCTTTCAAAAGCATGGAGGTTGGACACAGGCAGGATTGCAATAAAGCCTGTTGCACCAGGGCCGGCGGAATCTTTCCGCCTGCGCCCGCCACCTGGTGCAACAAGCAGGTGCTTTACATCAAGAGCGTGTTGCGGATCAGGCCCACAGCCAGGCCTTCGATGTCAAACGGCTCTTCGGGCTTGACCACGATGGTGGGGTAGTCGGGGTTTTCGGGCAGCAACTCGATGCCACTGGCGGTTTTGCGCAAGCGCTTGACGGTGACTTCGTCGCCCAAGCGGGCCACCACGATTTGCCCGTTGCGCACATCTTTGGTGGATTTGACGGCCAACAGGTCACCGTCCATGATGCCTGCGTCGCGCATGGACATGCCGCGCACGCGCAGCAGGTAGTCGGGTTGCTCGGTGAACAAGCTGCTTTCAATTTGGTAGGAGCGGTCAACGTGTTCTTGCGCCAAGATGGGTGAGCCTGCGGCCACGCGGCCAATCAGGGGCAGGCTCAGTTGACCCAGACCCGGCAGAGTGAGGCTGAACAGATCGGAGGGCGCACGGTAGTTGCTGCGGTGGCTGCCTTTGAGGCGGATGCCGCGTGAAGTGCCGCTGACCAGTTCGATGGCGCCTTTGCGGGCCAGGGCTTTGAGGTGTTCTTCTGCCGCGTTGGCCGACTTGAAGCCCAGCACGTTGGCGATTTCGGCACGTGTGGGTGGCGCACCGGTGTTGGCGATGGTGTTTTGGATGAGTTCCAAAATTTCCTGTTGCCGGGCGGTGAGTTTGGGGCTGTCGGTCATGGCGGTCTCCTTGGGGTGACTGGGTAAACTGTTTTTTCATCCAGTGCCTGTATTTTTAACCAGTTTTTTGAACAGTGCAAGTGCTGGATGAAAAAAATTCAGAAAGTGCTGGTTTTTGGCGTGGTGTGTTGTGTGTTTTGCGTTGAGCGTTGAGCGGGGAGCGGGGAGCGGGGGGAGGGGGCTTAGGGCTGTCCGATCTCCCAACGCCGAACGCCGAACGCCGAACGCCGAACGCCGAACGCCGAACGCCGAACGCCGAACGCCGAACGCCGAACGCCGAACGCCCAACGCCTATGTGGAACGCATAAAAAAAGCCCCGCAGGGCGGGGCTTGGTGTGCGACGGGGGGGCTTGAAATCAGTTGGCCAAGGCTGCAAACGCCCGGGTGGTGATTTCTTCGACGCTGCCTGTGCCGCTGATGGCGCGGTACTTGGGGGCAGAGTGGGCGTCGGCTTTTGCCCAGTTGGCGTAGTAATCGACCAGAGGGCGGGTTTGCGCGCTGTAAACATCCAGGCGTTTTTTCACGGTGTCTTCTTGGTCGTCGGCGCGTTGCACCAAGGGCTCGCCGGTCACGTCGTCCACACCGGCCGTTTGGGGTGGGTTGAACTTGACGTGGTAGGTGCGGCCCGAGGCCGGGTGCGAGCGGCGGCCGCTCATGCGCTCGACGATGGCCTCAAATGGCACATCGATTTCCAGCACGTAGTCGAGTTTGACGTCTGCGGCCTTCATGGCTTCGGCTTGGGGGATGGTGCGGGGGAAGCCGTCAAACAAAAAGCCTTTCGCGCAGTCGGCTTGGGTGATGCGTTCTTTGACCAGGTTGATGATCAGGTCGTCGCTGACCAGACCGCCCGCTTCCATCACGGTTTTGGCTTGCAGTCCCAGCGGGGAGCCCGCTTTGACGGCCGCGCGCAGCATGTCGCCCGTGGAAATTTGAGGGATGCCGTACTTTTGGCAAATGAAGGAGGCTTGTGTGCCTTTGCCTGCGCCGGGTGCGCCCAACAAAATCAGTCTCATGGAAGTTCCTTATCGCTTGTCATGGAGAGGGTCAGCCTGACCTTTGAGGGGCCTGGGGTGTGGCAGACATCTGCGCTGAGAATATCACGCAAGGCCCAAGCCAGACTTACGGACCAAGCAGGGCGCGCACGCGTTGCAAATCCTCTGGCGTGTCAACCCCCGGGCCGGGTGCCTGCTCGGTGGTGTGCACGGCTATGCGGTGTCCATGCCACAAAACGCGCAGCTGTTCCAGCGACTCCAGTTGCTCGATGGGCACGGGTGGCCACGTTGGAAATTGCGCCAAAAAACCTGCCCTGTAAGCATAGATGCCGACGTGGCGCAGGGGGGGCGGGCTGGGCAGTTGGGCAAAGGTGTGTTCGTTCAGGTCTGAATGGGCGTGCGAGGCGGTGCCCTTTTTTTGGCCCTCGCGCCACCAAGGGATGGGTGCTCGGCTGAAGTAAAGCGCCATCTGGCGGGCATCGGTGACCACCTTGACCACATGGGGGTTGACGAAATCGGCCAAGTGCGCGATGGCATGGGCGGCTGTGCTCATGCTGGCCTCGGGTCGCTCGCTCAGCAAGTGGGCAACTTGGTTGATGAGGTGGGGGTCGATGAGGGGCTCGTCACCTTGCACGTTGACCACCACAGCATCGTCTTGCAGGTTCAGCATTTGGCTGGCCTGTGCCAAGCGGTCGCTGCCGCTCAGATGGTCTTGTCCGGTGAGCAGTGCTTGGATGCCATGCTGTTGGCAGGCCTGAACGATGCGCGCATCGTCTGCGGCCACCACCACCTGCTGGGCTTGCGACAACAAGGCGCGTTGCGCGGTGCGCACGACCATCGGCAAACCGGCGATGTCAGCCAGGGGTTTGTTGGGCAAGCGGCTTGAGGCCATGCGTGCCGGAATCAGCACAGTAAAACCTGTCCTGGGGCGAGAGGGGCTCATGCGTTGGCCGTCAAAGGGCAGGGCGCAAAGCGGCCAGTTTGTCGATTTCGCTGTCGCTCAGAGTGCGGGCCTCGTTTTCCAAAAGGATGGGGATGCCGTCGCGCACGGGGTAAGCCAAGCGGGCGCTTCTGGAAAGCAGTTCTTGGGCCTCGCGGTCGAAATCCAGCGGTCCTTTGGTGACCGGGCAGACCAGTAATTCAAGCAGTTTGGTGTCCATAGGGGCCATGATAACGGGCCTTGATGGCCGCTCAGACAGCCCAAGCCCAGGCTCAAGGCGCAGCGGACTTTGTGCGGGCCGGTTGCAAGGATTTTTCTGCCATGCCTTGGTCCAGCGCTTGCCAAAAGGCGGGTTCGGGCTTGAGCAACAAAGGCACGGCCAAAGCGTGGGCTTGGTGCCGCCACAGTTTGACGGCGTCCTTTTCGGTGCACAACAAGGTGCGTGGCCAAGCCGCCTTGGGCCAGTGTGCGAAATCGAAGTGGTCAGGCAAGGCAAGGGTCTGGTGCAGCGACAAACCGGCATCGCGCAACATGCCAAAAAATGCCTCAGGCCGGGCCAGCCCGGCCACCGCATCAACGCTTTGGCCGGACAAGCTGGCCAAAGCAAACTGCTGGCCATGCGCATTGACGCCATGACTGGCCAGTTGTCTTTGGGCCTGAAAACCGCCCTTCAAACCATTCACCCCAGTGTGCAGCACCAAGTCCACTTTTTTAGGCCAAGGCTCTCGCAAAGGACCGGCGGGCAGCAGCCAGCCATTGCCCACCCCTCGCTCGTCCATGACGCAGATGTCCAAGTCGCGGGCCAAGGCCGCGTCTTGCAGGCCATCGTCGCACACCAAGATATCGACGCTGGGGTGTTGTTGCAACAAAGCCCGACCAGCGTCCACACGCTGGGCAGCGACCCAGACCGGCACCCTTGTTTTTTGCTGCATCAGCAAAGGCTCATCGCCCACCTCGGTGGACAAACTCTGAACGCAGACCGCGCGGGTGTCGCGGGCCAAGCGACCATGTCCTTTTGAAATGACGCCCGGGTGCCAACCCCGGCTTTGCAGGTGCAGCACCAAGGCCATGGTCAAAGGGGTTTTGCCCGCCCCACCGGCAACCACATTGCCCACCACCAGCACGGGCACGGGCAGGCGCTGAGCTGCCGGTCCCAGATGTCGGCGCATTTGGTGCCGCAGCGCGAACAAAGCGCCATAGACCAGGGCCAAAGGCCACAGCAGGCAAGCCAATGGGCCACGCCTGAGCCAAGCGCGGGGCAAGTGTTGGTGCAGCCAGTGGGGCAATGACATCGCAGACGGAAATTTCACGGGTGAGCCGGGTGGAGGGTTCAAAATCAAGGCGGCTGTTGAGTGCTCACCTCAAACCGTGCATGATTCTTGGTGTTGGAACGAAAGCTGCGGACCCTGTGGAATCGATTATGTTCGAATGCCCATGCTTGCAGGGCTCGGGTCTTGCTGTTGGTTTAATTCGCCGTGCCTGTGGATAACTTGGCGAACAACTCGGCATCACCATCCCAATTTTTTTAATCGCCATCTTGGACCGCGTCTGCGGGACCGAAATGGCCTCAAATGCGCATGAACACCCCTCACTATGCCCCTGAATGAGACTTTCAAGCCCCGTGCTTGGACCGTGTCTGCGCTGTGCCGCGCCATGGCCGACACGCTGGACGCGCAGTTCAACCCGGTCACCGTGCGGGGCGAGTTGACGGGCTTTTCGCGCGCGGCCAGCGGGCACTGCTATTTCTCGCTCAAAGACGAGACGGGTCAAATCCGCTGTGCCATGTTTCGCCGCGCCGCCAGCCTGATGGACTTTGCCCCGCGCGACGGCGAACTGGTCGAGCTGCGCGGCCGGTTGGGCGTGTACGAGGCCCGAGGTGAATTGCAGTTGATTGTGGAGTCCATGGAGCGGGCCGGGCAGGGCGCTTGGTTTGAACAGTTTGTGCGCCTCAAAGCCAAGCTCGAAGCCGAAGGTTTGTTTGATGCCGCGCACAAACGCGCCTTGCCTGCCCAGCCCCGTGCCATTGGCGTGGTGACCTCGCTGGGCGCGGCCGCTTGGCACGACGTGATGACCGCCTTGCAGCGGCGTGCGCCGCACATCCCGGTGGTTTTGGCCCCCGCCTTGGTGCAAGGCGCAGGCGCTGCCGCCACTTTGGCCCAGGCTTTGCAAAACATCTACGCCTTGACGGCCGAAGACAACCCACTGTGCCCGCCGGTGGACGTGGTGCTGTTGGTGCGCGGCGGCGGCTCGATGGAGGACCTGTGGTCTTTCAACGACGAACAGCTGGCCCGGGTGATCGCCCAAAGCCCGGTGCCCCTGGTCTGCGGTGTTGGCCACGAGACCGATTTCACCATCGCCGACTTTGTCGCCGATGTGCGCGCCCCCACCCCCACGGCCGCTGCCGAGATGGCCGCCACCGACCGGGGCGTGAGCCTGGAGGCCTTGTCGGTCTTGGCGAATCGCCTTGGCCGAGGCCTGCTGCGCCAGCAAGACCGGCAAGCCCAGCGCCTGGACGCGGTGGCAGCGCGCTTGGGGCTGGGTTTGGCACGCCAGCAAGAGCGCCAACAGCAAAGCCTGAACGCCATCGCCACCCGCTTGAGCCGCCCGCAAGCGCTGCTGGGCCAACACAGCCAGTGGCTGGACCGCCTGGCCAGCCGCCTGCACAGCGGCGTGCAAGCGCAGTTGACCGGGAAATCTCACCAACTGGAACGCTTGAACGACCGATTGGGCTTCAAGCGCGGCCAGCAAGTGCCGCAGCGCGCGCAACGCCTGGAACGGGCGGCCCTGCGTTTGGCCTCGGTCGACCCGCGGCAGGTGCTGCAGCGCGGTTACGCCTGGCTCAGCGATGAGGGGGGACAGGCCTTGACGCACGCCGCGCAGTTCCAGCCGGGACAAGCGGTTCGGGCGACTTTGGCCGATGGCGATGTGCCATTGACGGTTCGGCCCTGATTTTTCAGTGTCCTGCCGCCCTCAAGGGCGATCCCGCTGCCCCTAAAATGCCCAGGTCAAGTTTCACACCCATCACCAAAGGACATCCCCATGGAACACACCCTGCCCGCACTGCCTTATGCCATCGACGCATTGGCCCCCCATTACAGCCAAGAAACCCTGGAGTTTCACCACGGCAAACACCACAACGCCTATGTGGTGAACCTGAACAACCTGCAAAAGGGCACCGAGTTCGAGGGCATGGGCCTGGAAGAAATCATCAAAAAGTCCAGCGGTGGCGTGTACAACAACTCGGCCCAAATCTGGAACCACAGCTTCTTTTGGAACTGCATGAAGCCCAATGGCGGCGGCGAGCCCACAGGTGCCTTGGCCGATGCCATCAACACCAAGTTTGGCAGCTACGCCGCTTTCAAAGAAGCCTTTGTCAAGAGCGCCGTGGGCAACTTTGGCTCTGGCTGGACATGGTTGGTGAAAAAAGCCGACGGCTCGGTCGACATCGTCAACATGGGCGCCGCTGGCACCCCCTTGACCACTGGCGACACCGCCTTGTTGACCGTGGACGTGTGGGAGCACGCTTACTACATCGACTACCGCAACATGCGCCCCAAGTTCGTTGAGACCTTCCTCAACAACCTGGTGAACTGGTCCTTCGCCGAGAAAAACTTCGCCTGATCGACGTTTTTCGCCAGTCAAAAAGCCCGCTGATGCGGGCTTTTTGCTTGGGCGGTCGGATGTCGGACTTGAGGCCGGGGTGCTTTGAACCGCGAAGTCGTACCTTGGCCGACTGGCACACAAAGACGTGGGAACAGAAGGTGCCGACCTACAGTCTGAGGGCCACCCCGTCACTGCGAGGAGCGCAGCGACGTGGCAGTCCATGGATCGCTTCGTTCCTCGCGATGACGGGAAAGCGACTCGCGATGACGGGAATCTGGGTCGCGATGACACCTACACCACCGTCACTGCGAGGCGCTTAGCGACGTGGCAGTCCATGGATCGCTTCGTTCCTCGCGATGACGGTTTTAGGTGGGCGGCTGTCGGCGGCTGGTG
>NZ_JBIKIL010000085.1:0-16219 GCF_044361645.1 Limnohabitans sp.
ACATCATGAAAGACCTGCAGCGTGAGCGCGGCCTGACGTATCTGTTCATCAGCCACAACCTGGCTGTGGTGCGCCATGTGAGCGACCAAGTGGGCGTGATGTATTTGGGCCGCCTGGTCGAGCTGGCCGACAAACACACGCTGTTTGGCAACCCACAGCACCCCTACACCCGCATGTTGCTCGACGCGATCCCCAAGATGCACGACACCGGCCGCGCCCGCACCCCGGTGCAAGGCGAAGTGCCCAACCCCCTGAACCCGCCCACCGGCTGCACCTTCCACCCCCGCTGCCCGCAGGTGATGGCGATTTGCCGCGCCGAGCGCCCAGCACTGCGCGACTTCAAAGGCATCAAGATCGCTTGTCACGCGGTGGTGTGAGTCTGAATGGCTCGGCGGATGACATGCTGCTTTGCTTGTTTGATGAAGCGAAAAACCAACCGCGTCATGGCCGTGTTGAGAGACGACCATGGTCCTTGAAACGCTATAAATATATGGTTAAATAAACCATATGAAGGCGACAAGAATTTTTTACGATAAGGCTGTTTTACCTGATGGCTTCATCGTGGAAATGGTGATTTGCCAATTGCCCACTTCCAGCGCAGAACGACCTCACGGGTTGAAGTATCGCTTGTACTTTGGTCGCAATGGTCAGCGGATGGTGGGTTATGACAATGAGCGCGGCAAAGGCGATCACAAACACATCCTGGATGTTGAGAAAAGCTACAAGTTCACCACAGCCGAGAAGCTGGTGGCAGATTTTCTATATGACATTGAAAGGTTTCAAAATGAACAAGGCAAATAAAGTACAGGTCAACGTCGGCAGTTTGGTCGATATGGGCAAGCGCTTCACCCATGCTTGGAGTCGTGCAAGTGCGGGCAAGAAGCTGAGCGAAACGCACGTCACCTTCTTGGATGTACAGACCATGCTGGAAACGCTGAGACCCCGTCGCTTGGAGTTGCTCAAATTCGTTCGCCAACACGGTGCTGAAAATATTAAAGAGTTGGCCTTGTCACTGAAGCGTGACTATAAAAACGTTCACGGCGATGTGGCTGTGCTGGAGTCGGCTGGGTTGCTCTTGCGCGATGGTCGCAAGCTGTCGGCACCGTGGGATGAGTTGAATGCCAGTGTTTCACTGACGCACTGATTCAAGTCCTAATTCAAGAAAAACCCCTGCACAGGTTTTGCGCCCGGCAGGTGACTGGCCGATGGTTTTTTTACACCGCAATCGGCCGCCTTTCTGCATGTTTTTTATCACGGGAAAATTCGAGCCATTGGCCCATGAAATGTTCCCCCTCTCGCGCAGACTTGCAGCAAGCGGCTGAGCGTTTTGGGTTTCCTGCGCGTCGCTTCTAACCCCTTCAAGGCGGAGTGAGAATTTTAATGTTGTAAATATTCATCGTTAATCGATATAATAAAGTTTATGACTGAATTTTTAGACTTTAATTTTTCGACAACCGACGAAATTGGAAAAGCTCTGGCGCAACGTTTGAAAGCGTTACGGGTACAAAAAGAAATCGCCCAAGCCGACATGGCGCAGCGCATGGGCGTGTCGCGCAGCACGCTCAACACCCTCGAAAACACCGGCAAAGGTTCGGTGACTTCCTGGATCAAACTGGTTCAGTGCCTCGGTCAAGAAACGCAATTGCAGCCGCTGTTCAAACCCGTGATCGCGTCCATCGCCGACATGGCGAAACAGCAACAACCTGCTCGTCAGCGCGTCACCCGAAAGCGCCGTGGTGCCGAGGCCAAGTTGTGAAAACAGTGCACGTTCACTACCAAGGTTGGGGTGAAAACTGGCCATTGGGCACCTTGGCCGACGATGGTCAGCAATTGCTGTTTGAATATTCACCCCAAGCCTTGGCCGAAGGCTTGTCCTTGTCCCCGAGGCATTTGCCTTTGCAAAAGCAGGCCATGGGGCGTTTCCCTCCGCATCAGTGGTGCTTGCCGGGGCTGTTTGCAGACTCATTGCCCGATGGCTGGGGCATGTTGCTGATGGACAAGCTCTTCAGAAAGCAAGGGCTTCAGCCTGAGCTGTGCTCCCCATTAGACCGTTTAAGTTTCGTGGGGCACCGGGGCATGGGTGCGCTCACTTACGAGCCCGACACGCAGGGTGGTGTCCTGCCCGACACGGTGGATCTGGAGGCGCTGGCCAACGAAACTTCTTTGGTATTGCACGGCGCAGACAGCGAAACCCTGCAACGCTTGGCCTTGTTGGGGGGCTCACCGCAGGGAGCCCGGCCCAAAGTACTCGTCTTCTACGATCCAGTTTCAGCTCGCATTAGCACAGCACCCATGACCGCAGGGTCAGGCTGGTTGGTCAAGTTTCAGGCCATGGGCGAGAACAAAGAAGTTTGTGCCATTGAGGCGTTTTATGCTCAACTGGCCAGAGCTTGCGGTTTGGATGTGCCCGACACCCATGTGTTTGATTTGAGTGCCAAACAGGCTGCATTGGGCATTGAACGCTTTGATCTGTCGAAAGGGTTGCGCGTGCCGATCCATTCTTTGGCTGGTTTTCTCCACGCCGACTTCCGGGTTCCGTCAGCGGTTGACTACACGACTTTTTTACGCGCTACGCGCATGATCACGCGCGATGAGCGCGAGGTCCAAAAAGCGTTTGAGCGCGCCACCTTCAATGTGCTGTTTCACAACCGGGATGACCACCCCAAAAATTTGGCTTTCCGGATGGACGCGCAGCGTCAGTGGAAACTAGCGCCGTGTTTTGACTTGACTTACAGCCAGGGTCCGGGCGGTGAGCACCAGATGGATGTTTGTGGTGAGGGTTTGAACATCCAGCGCAGCCACTTGATGCAATTGGCCAAGACAGGTGGGTTGGATCACCGTTGGGCCGCCCAGAGGCTCGATGGCATGCTCGGCGTGGTGGACCAGTGGGCCACTATCGTCGAAGCCTTTGATGTTCGCCGGGCTACGCGCCAGGCAATGCACCAAAGGGTCATTGGCCAACGCCATTGGCTGTCGGGCGCATAAGCGGTACAGCGCTGGCTCGGCCATGTTTCGTGGGTGGGCTAAACCATCGCCAAAATGTCAGTGCCACAAGCCAAAAACCAAGTCGGACACCAAGCTGTCCACGGCTGTCTGGGCGCTGCGCTGCCGGCTGCAAGCTGGCAATGGATGACACGGCAAACCTGCGACCCCCACAACTTGATGCGCGGCCAAGTCTTGGACAGGCCCAGCTGCCCGCCCTGAAACCGCCACCTGCTGCAAAAATCCACACGGGTTGGCCGAGAACTGCGCCAAATTTTCAGGCCGGATGGTGCGGCCAAGCCCCTTGCGCCATCAACTGCCGCATACCGGTGACCTTGCCTACCTGAGGTGGCCCAGACCCAACTTGGGTCAGCGGCCGATCTGCTGCAAAGCGCATGGCCAGCGTGGTGACAAATGGGCCTTGATAGGCAGATGGCATGGAGAATGACCATTTGCCCGGTCTGTCGATTGCATGCCATAGCGGGGGCTGGCTAATTGGCAAATCTCCTAAGGCAAATCTGATTTCTGTTGTTTCATCCCCGTGCTGATTTGAGCATGTGTTGCGCCTTAGACATGGTCACGCACAGTGCACGCGATGCACGCGACGGACCTGCATGTGAGCACTGGGCTTGGGGTTTACACGCCAAACAAGGCAGCCAAGCATTGTTTGCCAACGCCGGTTGCTGCGAAGGGACAGAGCGGCACAGCGCAGGCTTGAGACCACATCGTTGAAGTGAGCAGCAAAAAAAACCCACCGCGTTGCCACGGTGGGTTTTTTAGTCTTTTAACTCTCAACTGGCTTGCGCCAGCAGGGGATCAGAAGTTGTGGGCAACGCCAGCTTGGAATGTGTTGAAAGACACATCAGCTTGGGTCTTGTTACGCGCGTAAGCAGCGTACAAAGAAGTGCGCTTGCTCAGGTTGTAGTCATAACCAATGGCCGACAATGTCTTCCATGCGCTGATGTTGGCTGATGAGTTGGCAGGTTGGAAAGCGGCTGTTGTGCTTGTGCCCGAAGTGATCGAAGGCACGCCAGCAAACTCGATGCCAGAAGCGTCACGCTTGCCCATGGTCACGCGCAACAAGCCAGAACCCAGAGGTGCAGTGGCACCCACCAAGTAGGCAGTTTTGCCAGCAGCAGCTGTGATGTTGCTGTTGGTTTCATACTGGGCCATGATTTTGGCCATACCCAAGTCGTAGCTGGCACCGATGTTGGTCAGGGCTTTAGGACCCGACACACCGTTTTCTGCGTGCGCAACACCCACCGAGATGGGGCCGTTGTTGTAGCTCAAACCAATGTTGATCGGCTGCTTCACGGCAGGCACTGCATTGCCAGTTGTAGACGATGCATTACTGGCTGTGCCGGAGGTCGAAGCAGTTGCGCCTTGTGGCTGAGCAACACGGAAAGTGTTGGACTCATCAAATGCCGTCATCACGGTGGCGCTGAAGCCAGAGATGGTGGGTGTGGTGTAAGAAATGGCGTTGTTGTAACGAGCAGCTTCGATGTGCATGATCAGCGAGCCGTTGCCAACGTAATCAGTACCAAAGGCAGAGAACTTGCCAACTTGCAAGAGTTGTGGGTTCAGGAAACGGCCCAAACGGACGCCACCAAAACCACCGCTCAGGTCAACGTAGGTGTTGCGGTCGCCCAACTGGGTCACGCCACCGGTGTCGCTGGCCATACCGGCTTCGACCAAGAAGTTGGCCTTCAAGCCACCGCCCAGGTCTTCAGTGCCGCGCACGCCGAAACGTGAAGCACCAGCACCACCCGAAGCCATGGTCACTTTTGGCGAAGCGCCTTTGACACCAGCGGCGGAGCCATTGGAGCTGATGCCCAAGTCAACACGGCCATACAAAGTCACTGTGGATTGAGCGAAAGCGGCGCTGGAAACTGTCAGAACAGCCAGAGCAGCTACATTTCTAACATTTTTTGCGAATAAAGAGGTAGTATGGGATGCGTCACTCTATACATTTCTAGCACCATGTCTGTCCGCCCTCTTTTTGGTTCTTTGTGTGCCAGCCTCGACGATTTTTTGTCCAAACCCATGAACATCGTGGGGGCGTCTGGGGTCTCGGCCGTGGCCATTTTGGACGACAACCAGCCGGTGTTTTACGTGGTCAGCCCCGACGCATGGGAAAAACTGTCGCAACTGGGGCGGGCCCAAGTTAAAATCGTTACAAATAACAATATCGCCACAATAAACCCCGCTGACGGGCCCGATGACGGGCCCGCTGACGGTCCCGAGGACTGGGAGGATGCCCCCCCTGTTCAGCCCAGCCCGCGGCGGGTGCAGCCCAGGCGATCGGGCATGACCGAGTCGGTCATGACGCAGGGGGCCATGCGGTCCAACAATTTCGATGTGCTGGCAGACCAACTCATAGAGCATGAAAACCAGCGTGTGCAGCGCAATGAGCTGAGCGCGGCATCGGTGGGCATCTTGAAAAACCGGCTCAACGCGCACGTGTTGCCGCATTTCAAGTACATCCCGCCCTCGCAGGTCACACTGATGATGATGGACGCGTTTGTCAAGCGCTTGACCGACAGCCAGCTCAGTTCGACCATGGTGTCGCAGTATTTGGTGGTGGTGCGCAAGTTGCTCAAGCTGGCGATTCGGCATGGCTTTTTGCGTGAGGTGCCCGAGTTGCCCTCGATCAAGGTGGCCAACCGGCCGCGCTCTATGCTGAGTTTGACCGAGTACGCGGCGGTGGTGCGCACAGCGCACCGTTTGTCGCGCTGGGGCGCATCGGCCCCAGAGATCAAAGCGTCCAAAGGGCACCGCGAGCGGTTTTGGGTGCAGCCGCGCCACTTGAATTTGCCGCCCGATATGGCCTGGGCCATTCGTTTCATGGTCAACAGTTTTGTGCGGCCGGGCGATTTGCGCCAACTCAAACACAAGCATGTTCAGGTGATCCGGGGCTCGAGTGTGTATTTGCGCATGACGCTGCCGCAGACCAAGCGCCACGACGTGCCCATGGTGACGCTCAGGCCTGCGGTTCAGGTGTACGAGGCCGCTTTGGTCAAGGCCCGTGCAGATGGTTTTGGGCAGCCCGATGACTACGTGTTTTTACCCGCCGAGTCTGACCGCAACTACGCCTTGGCGGTGCTCGGGTTTTGGTTCAAGTGGGTGATGCGCGAGGCGGGCGTGGCCTCTGAGGATGCGATGGGCCGTTTGCGCACGCTGTATTGCTTGCGCCACACCTCCATCATGTTTCGCCTGCTCTATGGCCAAGGCATTGACATGCTGACCTTGGCCCGCAACGCCCGCACATCGGTGCAAATGATCGAGCGTTTTTACGCCTCGGCGCTGGATGGTGAGATGAACGTGGCCATGCTGCAAAGCAGGCGCACGAGCGCGCCCAAAAAACAAAACAATGCTCGCTGAGCTTGCCGCGCCCGTGCAGTCCGGCGCTCAGTGGGCCCGCCAGCGCTTGAACAGGGGCGGCACGATCAGCAGCAACACCGACACCGCCATCAAGCTGCCCGACAAGGGGCGGGTGAAGAAGGTGGACCATTCGCCTTGGCTGATGGTCAGCGCCTGGCGCATGGACTGCTCGGCCATGGGGGCCAGGATCAGGCCCACGATGAGGGGGGCGGCCGGAAAGTCAAAGCGTCGCATCAGGTAGCCCAGCAGGCCAAAGACAAACAGCAAGCCCACGTTGAAGACCGAGTTGCCTGCACCGTAAACGCCCGCCGTCGAGATGACGATGATGCCCGCATACAGCCAGGGCGGCGGTATTTTCAGCAGCTTGACCCACAGGCCCACCAGCGGCAGGTTGAGCACCAGCAAAATGATGTTGCCGATGTACAGGCTGGCAATCAGGGTCCAGACCAGGCCGCCTTGTTGGCTGAACAGTTGGGGGCCGGTCTGGATGCCGTAGCCCTCAAAAGCCGACAGCATGATGGCGGCCGTGGCCGATGTGGGGATGCCCAGGGTGAGCAGCGGCATCAGCACGCCCGCTGCTGCGGCGTTGTTGGCCGCCTCGGGGCCGGCCACGCCTTCGATGGCACCGTGGCCAAACTCTTCGGGGTGTTTGGTGAGTTTTTTCTCAGTGTAATAAGACAGCAACGTGGGTAACTCGGCCCCGCCTGCGGGCATGGCACCGATGGGAAAACCAAAGAAAGCGCCGCGAAACCAGGCTTTCCATGAGCGCGCCCAGTCTTGTTTGCTCATCCACAGGCTGCCCGACATTTTCATGACGTCGCCGCCTTTGGATTCACGCCCCTGCCAGGCCAGATAAAGCGCTTCACCCACGGCAAACAGGCCTACCGCTGCCACGGTGACCTCGATGCCGTCGAGCAGCTCGGGCCGACCAAAGGTGAAGCGTGCTTGGCCGGTTTGCAGGTCAATGCCCACCATGCCCAGCAGCAAGCCCAAGCCCAAGGCCACCAGGCCACGCAGCATGGAGTTGCCCAGCACCGCCGACACGGCCACCAGCGACAGCACCATGAGGCTGAAGTATTCGGCGGGACCAAAAGCCAGCGCCGCATCGACCACCAGCGGCGCAAAAAAAGTCAGCGCCAAGGTGCCAATGGTGCCGGCCACAAAACTGCCGATGGCGGCAGTGGCCAAGGCTTGGCCCGCACGCCCGCGCCGGGCCATTTTGTTGCCCTCTAAAGCGGTGACCACGGCCGCCGATTCGCCCGGGGTGTTGAGCAAGATGGAGGTGGTGGAGCCGCCATAGGCCGCGCCATAGTAGATGCCCGCGAACA
This sequence comes from Limnohabitans sp., assembly GCF_044361645.1. Classification (GTDB taxonomy): domain Bacteria; phylum Pseudomonadota; class Gammaproteobacteria; order Burkholderiales; family Burkholderiaceae_C; genus Limnohabitans_A. Next base: position 7,692 of record NZ_JBIKIL010000085.1, read on the forward strand.
TGACGAACATGCTGGTGGCGGGCACATGGTAGGTCAGGGGCAGCAGCAAAGCGATGGTCAGCGCCGGGCCAATGCCGGGCAAGACACCCACCATCGTGCCGACAAAGCAGCCGATGAATCCCCACATCAAGGTGGCGGGTTGAAGGGCAATGGCAAAGCCGCCCATCAGGGCGTCAAAAGCTTCCATGGGGTATCCGTTGGGGTTGGACGTTCAGCGTTGGACGTTGGACGTTGAGCGTTGGGTGGAAAGCGTGGCTGGCGGGTGTGTGCAGATCAAATCCACCAAGGCAGGGCGGGGCCGAGGCCTACGCCCAGCAGGCGGGCAAAGACGATCCAGAACACGGTGGCGATCAGGCCGCAAATGAGCGCCGATTTGGCGTTCAATGGTGCGTCAAAAGCGCGGGCGATTCCCATGCCGCACAGCGTGCCCGGCAGCACAAAGCCCAGCGGAATGACCAGCACAATGAAAGCCACGCCACCGCCCAGCAAGCTGAGCAAGCGGGTGGTCGAGCCAGGCAAGGGCGCTTGCCCTTCGTCCTGGCTCAGGTCCACCTGGCGGCCGCGCCAAGCGCTCCAGCCGTACAGCAGCGCCACCAGTGACAGCACCGCCACGATGGCGGCCGGGGCCAGCACCGGGCCCACGGTCATCTGCATCATCGACTGCGGAATGACCGTGAGCTGCCAGGCGGCGACACCGCACACGGCCAACAGCAAAAGAGCCAGGCGCACGGGCGTCATGCCAGGCCCAGTTCTTTCATCAAGACTTCTTTGTCGGCAATGTCTTTGGCCAGATCGCGCTCAAAAGGGCGCTCGGTCATGAAGGCGTTGGTCCATTTGCGGGTTTCGAGTTCTTGTTTCCAGCCGGCCGATTGGGTCAGGCGGGTGACAAAGTCGATCAAGCCGTTGCGCTGGGCATCGCTGAGGCCGGGGGCGGCAAACACGCCGCGCCAGTTGGATTCGGACACGCTGATGCCCAGTTCCGTCAAGGTGGGCACGTTCACGCCAGGGATGCGGCTTTTGCCCGAAACAGCCAGGGGAATCATCTTGCCGGCTTTGATTTGCTCTTCAAACTCGGAGTAGCCGGAAATGCCCGCCGTCACTTGGTTGCCCAAAATGGCCGCGTTGGCGGGGCCGCCGCCAGCAAAGGCCACATAGGCGGCTTCGCGCGGGTTCTTGCCCAAGGCCTTGATCAGCATGCCCAAAATCAGGTGGTCGGTGCCGCCTGCGCTGCCACCGGCCACAGAGACGGCCTTGGGGTTGGCTTTGATGGCTGCTTCGAGCTCTTTCCAGGTTTTGATCTTGCCCGCTGCGGGCACCACGATCACGCCGGCCTCTTCGGTCAGGCGAGCAATGGGGGTGACGTCTTTGATGGTCACCGGGCTCTTGTTGGCGATGCCCGCGCCGATCATCACCGAGCCGCCGACCATCAGGCTGTTGCCTTGGCCTTTGCGCTGGTTCACAAAGCGGGGCAGACCCACCATGCCGCCTGCGCCGCCGACGTTTTCAAACTGCATGTTGCCCACCAGGCCTGCGGCTTTGGCGGCGCGTTCGATGGCGCGGGCTGTGCCGTCCCAGCCGCCACCTGGGGCGGCGGGCACAAACATGTTGAGCGTCTCGAACAGGGGTTTGCCCTGAGCCCAAGTGGGCAGGGCCATGGTGGCACCGGCGGCAGCGCCGAGGGCCAGGAAGTCGCGTTTGGAAATGGACATGCAGGTCTCCTGTGTGAAAATCAAAAAAAACACACTGCCGGGCGTAATCCCAATGCAGTTGAGCCCAATTTTGAGGCGCGCACCAGCGCCAAGCTGTCAATCACCTGTCAAAGCGCTTCAGTGAATACCCCAGTGCCTCGCATTCTGTTGGTGGAAGACACGCCCGACATCGCCTTGTGGCTGGGCACCGCCTTGCGCCAAGGCGGCATGGGGGTTGAATTTGCCACCGATGGCCACGCGGCCGAGCGCTGTTTGCAGCCCGGTCACCCGTTTGATGCGGTCCTGCTTGACCTGCAGCTGCCGGGGCAAGACGGTTTGAGTGTGCTGCAGGCTTTGCGTGCGCGCGGTGATGCGGTGCCCGTGATCATCTTGACGGCCCGTGCCAGCGTGCCGGACCGGGTGCTGGGCCTGAACATGGGGGCCGATGACTATTTGCCCAAGCCCTTTGATTTGAGTGAACTCGAAGCCCGCTTGCAGGTCTTGCTGCGCCGCCATGGCCGCGCCAAAACCGCAGCACTGCGTTGGGGGCCGCTGGAGATGCAGACCGATACAGGCACGGTACTCTTGCAAGGGCAGGTGCTGGCGCTGACGCAACGCGAAGCTGCTGCGCTGCGTGTGCTGCTGGCTTCGCCCGGACGCACCGTGAGCAAAGAGCAACTGCATGCCGAGGTGTTTGCAGGCGAAGCCACTGGGCTGGACGCGGTGGAGGTGCTGATTTACCGCTTGCGCAAAAAACTCGAAGCCACCTTGCCCGGGGCGGCACCCGAGGTGGCGATCATCACCTTTCGGGGCATGGGTTACATGTTGACCACCCCTTCGGCGCGCGGGCTCGGCGGCTGAACGCGATGTGTCTTCCAGCCCCATGCTTGACCGTTCCAACCGACCTCGCCCAGTGCCCTTGAGTCGTGCTGCGGCGTCTTTGCGCAGGCGATTGCTCGGCTGGATCTTGTTGCCATTGGCGGCCTTGATCGGCATGAACGCCTGGGTGGCCTACGGCAACGCGGTGCAAGCGACCAACGAGGCGCATGACCGATCGCTGTATTTGGCGGCCCGCACCCTGGCCGAGGAGATGCGCTGGCAAAACGGACGGATCGAGCTGGACCTGATGCGGGCCGCTGGCTACCTGTTTGAAAACCACACGGGCTCGCGCCTGTTTTACAAAGTCAGCACGCTCGACGGGCAGCTGCTGGCCGGCGCGTCGGCCCTGCCCGATGCGCCCGTGCGCCGTGAATCGGCGGTGCGGTACTTTGCCTTGGTGCAGTTTGACGATGGGCAATACCTGGACTTGCCGGTGCGCTTGGCGCAGCTGACGCATGTGGTGGATGGCGCGGCGCTGCAGGACCCGATCGTGCGCATCACCGTGGCCGAGACGCTGGAGGCGCGCCAGCAATTGATTCAACAAATTTTTCGGGATACCTTGGGCAGCCAGGGCTTGCTGTTGCTGGCCGCTGCGCTCTTGGTGGTGTGGGGGGTGCAAAGGGGCATTCGGCCGCTGGAGGCTTTCAGGCGGCAATTGGCGGACAAGGCCGAGGATGATTTTTTGCCTATCCACCCGCCCGATTTGCCGCGTGAGCTGCGTCCCCTGATCGACACGCTCAACAGTTATCTGGATCGACTGGGGCGCTTGATCGACATCCGCAAGCGCTTTCTGGACAACGCTGCGCACCAACTGCGCACGCCCCTCACGGCCCTGAAAACCCAGCTGGCACTGGCTCAGCGCAACACCGTGCCCGAGCAAGCCCAGGCGCTGCTGCAGGCGGCACGGCAAACCACCGACGGGGCGGTGCGCCTGACCGAACAATTGTTGGCCATGACCCGTGTCGAACATGCCCGCGAGCTGCACAGTCCGCACAGCGTGGACTTGGTGGCGCTGGCGCGGCAAGTGACCCAAGAACACTTGTTGCAGGCCCACCAGCAAGGCCACGACCTGGGGCTGCAGGCGCTGGTCGCGCACAGCGAAGTGCAAGCTGTAGAGCTGTTGCTGCACGAGGCGCTGCGCAACCTGATCGACAACGCCATGCACCACAGCCCTGTGGGCACCCACATCACCGTGCGGGTGGGCGGTGCTTGGTTGGAGGTGCAAGACGACGGCCCGGGCATCGCCCCCGAGCACCAGGCCCATGTGTTCGAGCGCTTTTACCGCGCTGCAGCTTCGGGTGTGAGCGGCAGTGGCCTGGGCCTGGCCATCGTCAAAGAAATCGCCAGCCAGCACGGCGCGGTGGTGAGCTTGGTCAGCCCGGTCGCTGAAGGGCGAGGCACACTGATCCGTCTCGCGTGGCCGTGAATGTGAGGCTGAAGCTGAAGCTGAAGCTGAAGCTACCAGACCTGGGTCGCGTGCTCTGTCAGGTGTAACGCTTGCTGCTCAGGTTTTTCTTCATGTCGCGCAGCGCCGGTTGCAGCGCTTCGCCAATGCGCAGGGCTACGGTGGTGGCCAAGATGTCGATGATCAGCAGGTGCAAAAGGCGCGAGACCATGGGGCTGTATTTGTCGTAGCCCTCGGGGTGGTCGGCCGTGAGGTGGATCTGCCCGGCGCTGGCCAGCGGCGAGCCGCTGGCGGTGATGACGATGGTTGTGGCACCTTGCTTTTTGGCGATGTCGCAGGCGTCCATCAGGTCGCGGGTGCGGCCCGAGTTGGAGATGATCACCGCGCAGTCGCCGGGGCGCAGCATGGAGGCGCTCATAACCTGCATGTGGCCGTCGCTGTAGGCGATGGCGTTGACGCCCAGGCGAAAGAATTTGTGCTGCGCGTCTTGCGCCACGATGCCCGAATTGCCCACGCCGTAAAACTCGATGCGGCGGTTGGTTTTTTGGGTGTCAGCGAGCGCTGTGGCCGCGTGCTCCAGCGCAAAAAAGCTGGCGTCGTTGCGGTATTTCAAAAATGCCGCCACGGTGTTGTCGATCACTTTCACAGCGACATCGCTGGTTTTGTCGTCGGCGTCCACGCTGCGGTGAATGAAGGGCACGCCCTCGCTCACGCTGCCAGCCAGCTTGAGCTTGAAGTCGGACAGGCCGTCATAGCCGACGCTGCGGCAAAAGCGCACCACGGTGGGTTTGCTGACATGGGCGCGGTCGGCCAACTCGCTCACGGGCAGTTTGGCAAAGGCGCGGGGATCAGCCAGCACCAGCTTGCCCACGCGTTGCTCAGCCGGTGCCAGGGAGGGCAGACAAGCTTTGATTCGGTCCAGCATGAGGTATCTCCTGAGGTTTTTTTGGTGCTTGCATCGCGGATGTTTTCAGTGCTGCTTGCATCGCTGCTGTTTTTTTGTGGGAGCGGTCTCTGACCGCGATGGGCACTCGTGTGAATGTATCGCGGTCGGAGACCGCTCCTACGGATGGTTTTGTGGTGCTTGCTTCGCGGATATTTTTTTGTGGGAGCGGTCTCTGACCGCGATGGGCGCTCGGGTGAATGTTTCGCGGTCGGAGACCGCTCCTACGGATGGTTTTGTGGTGCTTGCTTCGCAGATGTTTTCAATGGTGCTTGCATCGCGGATATTTTTTTGTGGGAGCGGTCTCTGACCGCGATGGGCGCTCGGGTGAATACATCGCGGTCGGAGACCGCTCCTACAGGTGGTTTTGTGGTGCTTGCTTCGCAGATGTTTTCAGTGCTGCTTGCATCGCGGATATTTTTTTGTGGGAGCGGTCTCTGACCGCGATGGGCACTCAGTTGAATATATCGCGGTCGGAGACCGCTCCTACGGGTGGGTTTGTGGTGCTTGCTGCGCGGTCGGAGACCGCTCCTACGGGTTGGTTTGTGGTGTTTGCTGCGCGGTCGGAGACCGCTCCTACACGGGGGGTCATGTTTCTTCGGACCAACTAAAACCGTCGCGCGCGATCATGGCGCTCGAGGCGCTGGGGCCCCAAGTGCCTGCGGCGTAGGGGCGGGGGCCGACGGTGTCGTGGTGCCAGTGTTGCAAGATGGGCTCGACCCAGCGCCAGGCTTCCTCTTGTTCGTCGCTGCGCACAAACAGGTTCAGACGGCCATCGAGCACATCGAGCAGCAAGCGCTCGTAAGCGCCCACGCGCTGGCTGCCAAAGCGTTTGTCAAAGTCCAGGTCCAGGTGCACTGGGCTGAGCGTTGCGCCGCCGCTGCCTTGACCGCGCTTGCTTTGGCCTTGGGCCAACAGGTGCAGCTCTAAGCCGTCTTTGGGTTGCAGGTGGATCACCAGTTTGTTCACTTGGCCCGCCGGGCTTTTGAATATTTCGTGTGGCGTGGGGCGGAAGTTGATTTGGATGTGTGCCTCTCGCGAGGCCATGCGCTTGCCGGTGCGGATGTAAAAGGGCACGCCTGCCCAGCGCCAGTTGGCGATTTCGGTGCGCAGGGCCACAAAGGTTTCGGTGCTGCTGTGCGGGTTGACACCGGGCTCATCACCGTAGCCGGGCACGGCCTGGCCGAAGATGTTGCCCGCGTTGTATTGCCCGCGAATGACGTGCTGGCTGAGGGTCTCGGGCGTCCAGCGTTTCAGGGCGCGCAGCACCTTGAGCTTTTCGTCGCGGATGGCGTCGGCGTGCGCGTTGATGGGCGGCTCCATGGCAATGGCGCACAGCAGTTGCAGTGCGTGGTTTTGCACCATGTCGCGCAGTGCGCCCGTGGTCTCGTAAAAGCCGCCGCGTTTTTCCACGCCCAGCTCTTCGGCCATGGTGATCTGGATGTTAGCGATGTGCTCGCGCCGCCACAGCGGCTCAAACAAGGCGTTGCCAAAGCGCATGGCAAACAGGTTTTGCACCGCGGGCTTGCCCAGGTAGTGGTCGATGCGAAATATTTGTTGCTCTTTGAAGGCCAGGCCCACCGCCTGGTTGATGGCGCGGTTGGAGGCCAGGTCGTGGCCCAGTGGTTTTTCCAGCACGATGCGGGTTTTGGCGGTGTTCAAGCCGTGTGCGGCGAGTTGCTCACACACCGTGGTGAACAGGCTGGGTGCGGTGGACAAATACATCACCACGCTGTCGGTTTCGCGCTCGGCCAAGCGCTGGGTGAGCGCGGCGTAGCAAGCGGGTTGGGACAGGTCGATGCGCACGTAGCACAGCAGGCTGGCAAAACGGGCGAACTCTTCGGGCTTGGGGCGCTTGTCGCCTTCGACTTGCTCAAAGCGCGACTGGATTTGTTGGCGGTATTGCGCGTCGCTCAGGTCGTCACGGCCCACGCCGATGATGCGCCCCCCTTCGGGCAAGGTGTCGTGGCGAAAGGCCTGAAACAATGCGGGCATGAGTTTGCGCCACACCAAATCGCCGGTGCCGCCGAAGAAAACCAGATCAAAAGCCATGATGTTCTTGAGTTACTTAAAATAATGATTTGAAATGTAACTTTATTCCACGGATAATTCAAGCCAGACTTTTACAAATCGCCATGAACCAACTCGACGCGCTCAAACAACTCACCACCGTGGTGGCCGACACCGGGGACTTCAAGCAGCTGGCGCAGTTCCAGCCGCAAGACGCCACCACCAACCCGTCTTTGATTTTGAAGGCGGTGCAAAAGCCCGAGTACGCGCCTTTGTTGGCGCAGGCTGTGGCCGCGCACCGGGGCCAGCCGCTGGACGTGGTGATGGACCACCTGTTGGTGCATTTTGGTTGCGAGATTTTGCAGACCATTCCCGGCCGCGTGTCCACTGAGGTAGACGCCCGCCTGAGCTTTGACAGTGCCGCCACCGTGGCGCGGGCGCGCCGCATCATGGCTTTGTATGCCGCACAAGGCATCCCGCCTGAGCGCGTGCTGATCAAGATCGCCGCGACTTGGGAGGGAATTCAGGCGGCGGCCGAGTTGGAGCGCGAAGGCATACGCTGCAATCTGACGCTGCTGTTTGCGTTTTGCCAGGCCGTGGCCTGTGGACAGGCCAAAGTGCAACTGATCTCGCCTTTTGTGGGGCGCATTTACGACTGGTATAAAAAAACGGCCGGAGCCGCCTGGGACGAGGCGGCCATGTCGGGCGCGAACGACCCCGGCGTGCGGTCGGTGCGGGCGATTTTTAACCACTACAAAAAACACGGCATCGCCACCGAGGTGATGGGCGCATCGTTTCGCAACATCGGGCAAATCACCGCGCTGGCTGGATGCGACCTGTTGACCATCAGCCCCGAGTTGCTGGCCCAGTTGGCCGCCACCGAGGCACCGCTGAGCCAGGCGCTCAATGCCGCTGCGGCGCAGGGCATGGACTTGCCTGCTGTGCAGCATGACCAAGCCTCGTTCCGCTTGGCACTCAACGAAGATGCCATGGCGACGGAAAAGTTGGCCGAGGGCATTCGTGCTTTTTGCGCTGATGCGGTGAAGCTGGAGGCCATGATGTGATTCTTGCCGAGGCCACGGTTTCAGAGATTGCCGCGCTTCGCTCGCAATGACAAAGAGGAAACGGCCATGGCGCTTCACCCCCACTGCGAGGCGCTCAGCGACGTGGCAGTCTATGGATCGCTTCGTGCCTCGCGATGACGGTAAAACATCTGTCACTGCGAGGAGCGCAGCGACGTGGCAGTCTATGGATCGCTTCGTGCCTCGCGATGACGGGAAAACATTTGTCACTGCGAGGAGCGCAGCGACGTGGCAGTCCATGGATCGCTTCGTGCCTCGCGATGACGGTAAAACATCTGTCACTGCGAGGCGCTTAGCGACGTGGCAGTCCATGGACCGCTTCGTGCCTCGCGATGACGGGAAAACCACCGTCACTGCGAGGAGCGCAGCGACGCGGCAGTCTATGGATCGCTTCGTACCTCGCGATGACGGGAAACTGGGTGGCGATGACGGATTAATTACCGTCACTGCGAGGCGCTTAGCGACGTGGCAGTCCATGGATCGCTTCGTTCCTCGCGATGACGGGAAATTGGGTGGCGGTG
>NZ_JBIKIL010000086.1:0-16187 GCF_044361645.1 Limnohabitans sp.
GAACCTCAACCTCACGAACCGCCTAGTGCGGACCCGCATGCTAGGTGGTGTGGCAGGGGCGCAGTCATGTTGACTGCCCCCTATGCCGATTTTTCAAGTCCAAAACCAAAAGGTCTTGCGCGCCATATCGGTTTGAGTATTTGTTAATCAGTCGCGATAAATTGTCCATTTGATGGTTCATTTTGAGCCTGGTTAAAAGCCGCAGTGCGGAATTGCTTGGCTCCATTGGACCTTCAAAAGGATGGGCTGTTATTGCGCCATATCAAAGTGGATGGCTTGCGCCGCACCCTCCAACCAGACTGAGGGGCCAGCTGACGATCGAGCTGTGAGCAGGCCGCCCATGGGGCACAAACGGGGCCAATCGAAATGGCCACACCGGATCCCATCGCCATCGGCGTCAACACGTGATGCCCTGTCCGAAATCTCGGACAGGGACAACACAGTCAAAAGAAGCCAACCAATTAACGCGCTGCAATCGCTTTCTCAGCCGATGCAACCAGGCCCTCGCCAATTTGCTTTTTCCATTTTTCATAAACAGGACGGGTGGCTTTGACGAAAGCGTCTCTTTCGGCAGGGCTCAGTTTGGTGATCGTCACCCCCAAGGCCTCAATGTCTTTCAGCAACGGTTGCCCAGGCTCAGCCAAGCCCTTGCGCGCTATGGCAATCTGCTCTTTACCCGCATCGATGGCGGCCTGACTGACGATGGCGCGATCGTTTTCTGACCACGAAGCCCAAACATCTTTATTGACCACAAACACCAATGGGTCAGCGACATAGCCCCACATGGTGACGTGTTTTTGACCCACAGTATGGAGTTTGGCAGCTGTAAAAATGGACATGGGATTTTCTTGACCATCGACAGCGCCACTGGTCAGGGCAGGCTGGGCATCAGCCCAGCTCATCTGCGTTGGATTGGCACCAAGCGCTGTAAAAGTGTCCAAAAACAAAGGTGAACCGACCACTCGAATCTTCATGCCTTTGAGGTCGTCCGGGGTGCGCAAAGCCTTTTTGGAGTTGGTGATTTCACGGTATCCATTTTCACCCCATGCAAGCGGCATGACGCCAGCTTTGTCAATGATGCTGAAAATTTGTTTGCCCACATCGCCTTGGGTTAGTGCATCCATGGCCTTGTAATCGGGCATCAAAAAAGGCATGGAAAAAAGATTCAGTTCCTTGACCTGCGGTGACCAGTTGATGGTGGAGCCTATGGCCATATCGATAACGCCTTGTCGAATGGCACTGAACTCCCGAGTCTGGTCACCCTGAACCAAAGAAACGCCTGGATAAAGCTTGATGTTGATTCGACCTTGGGTTCGCTCACGGACCAAATTTGCCCAGATCTCACCCCCCTTTCCCCATGGGAAGGCCGTACCGACGACCAGTGACATTTTGTATTCAGCCTTGTAATTTTGAGCCATGGCACTTGTACCCAAGGCCAGCACTGAGGCCATGACAGCGAGTTTGAGGAAGGATCGAACTTTCATTTTGGGGTCTCCATTAAAAAAACAAACAACAGCACGCACAACAATCAATAACCAAGACGCTGGGGAAGCCACAGCGCCAAAGCCGGAAAAACAATCACCAACAAAAGGACCACCAGCAAAGCCAAGAGCATCCAGATGACCCAGGGCACAGTTTGCTCCATGCGCACACCAGCGATGCGACATGACACCATCAAGTTCACGGCAATCGGAGGGGTGAACTGGCCCAAGGCCACCATCATCGTCAACAAAATACCAAACCACACCAAGTCCCACTGGAAGAAATTGGCAATCGGGATCAATAAGGGAATGAAAATCAAGAAAATGGAAATGCCATCCAAAATCATGCCGACCGCAATCAAAAGCAGCATAAGCATCAACAAAATGCCGTACTCGCTGGCGCCGGAGTTGACAATCGCTTGGGTCAAGGGGTCAACAACGCCCAATGTAGACAGGGAATAGGCAAAAATGCCGGCCAGTGCCACAACCATCAGGATGACGGCCGACAACTCCCCGGCACTGCGCAGGATATCGAAAAGATCACTTAGCCTGATGGTGCGGTGGATGAACATGCCAACAAACAGGCCGTAAAAGACAGCAACCACTGCAGCTTCAGTTGGTGTGAACAATCCCGCTCGCATGCCTCCGAGGATCAAGACAGGGGCAGCCAATCCCCAGGAGGCTTCGCGCAAACTGAGCCAAAAAGGCGGCCTTGGTAATTGCGATTCCAAATGCCCCATCCCATGCCGACGGGCAAGCCATACACAGGGAATCATCAAGGCCAAACCGACCATGAGCCCAGGCACAAGGCCGGCTGCAAACATGGCGGGAACAGAGGCACTGGGAACCAAGACTGAATAAACGATGAGGGCAATCGAAGGTGGAATCAAGATATCAATGGCTGAGGCCGCGCCGACCACGCTTGCTGAGAAAGCACCCGGATAACCCGCTTTTCGCATCACAGCGATCATCACGCCCCCGACTGCAGCCGCTGTTGCCGGTCCCGAACCCGAAATGCCGCCCATCAGCATGGCCACCGAAATGGCAACAACTGGCAGCATGCCGGGTCCACGTCCGACCAAAGCGGTCGCAAAATTGACGAGGCGCAAGGCCACACCTGAGCGTTCGAAAATGGTGCCAACCAAAACAAACATCGGTATGGCCAGCAAAGGGTACTTACCCAGTCCGGCAAAAAAGTTTTGTGGAACAGCTAACAAACCAAACCATTGTGTATCGAGGTTGGCCAAGCCAATGGCCACAGTGCCAGCCAGACCCATGGCAACACCAATCGGCACGCCCAGCAACATCAAAATGGCGAACAACAAGAACAGCAAGCTGACAATCATGGCTGTTTTCTCTGTCGCAAAAACAGGCCCAGAGCCCTGGCCGCAATGGCCAATGAGACCAGTGGCAGCCAGATGGTGTACCACCACTGCGGAATACCAATGCCAGGCGAGGTTTCCCCAAAACGGATGTCGTCCCAAACCGTGCGAGCACTCAAGATGGCGATGACCGTGAACAGCAGAACCACCATGGACGAGCCCAAAAGGGCCAGCCTGCGTTGGCGTGGCGCGGAGCCCTGATCCGCAATGGCCTCGATCCGGATGTGGCGGTTGCGCGCCACTGCCGCAGAGCCAGCAACCAGGACGAGAAAAATCATCAAAAAGACAGAAAACTCCTCAGTCCAAGCAAAAGATTGGTTTGTGAAATAGCGGGCCAACACATTGGCAAAAGTAATGCTTGCCAGCAAGGCCATCACCAAGACAGTCAACCAATCCTCTAATTTCAGAGACACCCAGCAGGCGGGTTCCTCGGTTTCGCTTGTGCTTTCAGGCTCAGCAAAGTTCGCACGATGAGTATGGGCAGTGGTTTCAGTCAGCTTTGACATGGCGCAATGTGTGGAAATTTCAAAACTGAAAATTTTTAACCAGTGGCCATGGATGCGCACATTTGTCGCGCAGCTGCCAAAACTGCTGGCAAAGCAACGCGGGACTGCGCCTCCAGCACTGCAGCGTACCCCACTGGAATTCTGGGGGCACCCAAACGGCGAACCCGCACGCCCAAAACTTCGGCGGCTGTGGCCGCTATCTCTGCCCCAAAACCAGCCGCTTGCACCGCTTCGTGCACCACCAGCAATTGCCCCGTCTTGGCGCAAGATTGCAAGACTGCGTCGCGATCCCATGGCCAGATGGAGCGCAAATCAAGTAACTCTGCCTCAATACCTTCCTCATGCAACTGTGAGACGGCCTGTTCACAGACCATCACCTGTTTACTCCAACTGACGATGGTGAGGTGCTCGCCCGCTTTGACCAGGCGGGCTTTTCCCAACTCAGCGCTCGCATCGACATCAACCTCGCCGGTTTGACCCCATAAGGACTTGTGCTCCATATAGACAACAGGATCACCGCAAGCCAAAGCGGCACGAAGCAAGCTGTAGTTGTCTTGTGGTGTTGCTGGACAAATCGCCACCAGTCCTGGCAGATGGGCGAACCAACTTTCAAGTGATTGTGAATGTTGCGCAGCTGATGCATCCCAAATGCCAGTGGGCATGCGCACGACCATCGGTACCCGCCCTTGGCCACCAAACATGTATCGGTTTTTAGCCGCCTGGTTGACCAACTCATCCATGCCACACAGGGCAAAATCAACCACACGCATTTCAACGATCGGACGCAATCCTGCCAAGGCCATGCCCACCCCGGCACCTAAAATGGCCGCTTCGCTGATAGGCGTATCGATGACCCGCTGCGCACCGAATTGGGCCTGCAAGCCTTTGTACTGGCCAAAGATGCCGCCGCGCCCCACGTCTTCCCCCAGCACAATAACTTTGGGATCTTGCGACATTTCATGCTGGACAGCCCGTACTGCAGCTTCTGCGTAGCTCATCAGTGCCATGTTCCAGCCCCTGTAGTCTGAATATCGGTAAATGCACTGACAGCCTCGGGCCATGGTGCAGCTTCGGCACTGGCAAGCGCGGACGCCACTTCTGCTTGTGCTTGCGCATCCATCGCATCAAAGGCCAAGCTCTCGCACCCTGGCAAACCTTGTCCCATTTTGCGCGCACGCAACAAAGGGTCGGTCAACAAAGCAGCGGCCAACTCATCTGGATCACGGTAAGCGGCCAGATCAACTGAGACATGACCTTTAACCCTGTAAGTGATGGCGTGCAACAAACGTGGACCTGCTCCTGAACGCACCGCCAAAAGCAAATCCAACGCCGCCTGGTGAACAGCCATGACATCGTTGCCATCCACACGCATGGACTCGATGCCCATCGCTTGGGCGCGTTCTGAGGCTCCCTCACCAGCCGTCATCGGTCCGCTGGCTGTGGTGGCACTCCAACGGTTATCTTCGCAAACGAAAAGAACGGGCAGCCTAAAAACCTGCGCCCAATTCAAGGCCTCCAGAAAAGGTCCCCTGTTGATGGCACCATCCCCAAAAAAGCAGACCGTCACATCATCGCGACCCAACAACTTTTGTGCATGCGCAGCCCCAACAGCAATCGGCAGACCGGCTGCGACCACACCATTGGCACCCAACATGCCCACCGAAAAGTCGGCGATGTGCATGGAGCCGCCTTTCCCGCCATTGAAGCCAGAGGCTTTGCCAAAAAGCTCCCCCATCATGCGTTCCATGCTTGCGCCCTTGGCGAGGGTATGCCCATGACCGCGGTGCGTAGAGGTGATGTAATCTTTGGGCCCGAGGTGGACACAAACGCCAGCAGGAACAGCTTCTTGACCCGTTGACAGATGCAGCGGGCCGCGGACCTTGGCGTGACCGTCGGCAGACTTGCCATAGGCGCTGACGCCGCCTTGGCTAGCCGCTTCTGCAGCGTTCTCAAATGCCCGTATGCGCGCCATCGTGCGATAGAGTCCGAGCAAGTTTGTTGCAATGGTTGTCAACTTAAGTCGCTCCAAAATTGTGTGTTTCATTCTATGGGTCAACGGCGCCATTTCGTGGTGCCTGGCAGTCACCAGAAAGACAGCGCTTGCAAGGCAGGGCCTGGCACTTTTTGCAGCGTCTGGCGTGAGGGCTTGAACACCCACTCGTCTGTGGTCAGCACCACCGAGCCAATGGGTGCAGGGTGGGCGCGTAGCTGCTGTGGTCCGCGCGTACGCAGCGGTCATCACACACGCTGCGCAAGCCTTGGGGGGAAAGTACGGCACCGGGTTGAGCGCGGGCTCGTACGGCGTACAGCTCAGGCTTGAGCACGCCCCCTTTGAGCACACCCTTCTTGCGCTTGTCCGGCGTCACGTATCGGGGGCAGCCGGCTAGGCAGCGAAAAGCCTGCTCGTGCAATCGGTCCCATCCCTGCGCTGGCAAAACGGCCAGGCGGTCAAACGCCTTGGGCTGTTTGTGGCGCAGACGGATTCCCATTGTGAATGGTGTTTTCGGCACGCACCACTTAAAACTTAGAACCTCGGTTTGTGGGTTTATTTTTCAATGCAATCAAGCGACACGGTAGCGCTCGATGATGCTGCGATCGAGTTCCACACCAAGCCCCGGTCCGTCGGGTACCGACACCCAACCGTCGCGTTGCTGGATGGGTTGCTTGATCAACTGCTGCCGAAAGGGATGTGATGAGCAGTCGTATTCAAGCAAAGGCTCCTGCGCGAACAGTGAATGGTGCGCAACCGGCAGCGCAGCAATGAGTTGCAGCGAGGCCGCCTGGGCAATAGCCGATCCCCACACATGCGGATTGACCGCAACGCCATGCGCCTGCGCCAGCGTCACAATGTGGCGCGCGGCACTGATGCCACCGCAAGAACACAGGTCCGGCTGGGCGATGTCAACGGCGTTGGCAGCAAACAGGTCGCGATAGCCAAACAGCGTGTGCTCATTTTCACCGCCAGCGATGGGCATGGTTAACTTGTCGCGCATCTCTGCATAACCACGCAGATCCTCCGGCACCACGGGCTCTTCGTACCAGCGCAAGTTGTAGCTCTCGAGTGCACGACCCAGGCGCAGGGCCTGCGCGCGGCCATAGGCATGGTTGGTGTCAATCATCAGCGTGATGCCACGACCATCGATGGCCTCAGCGATGGCTTTCATGCACTTGATGTCGTCCTCAACGCCGTAGCCGAGCTTGACCTTCATGGCCCTAAAGCCCGCATCGTGGTGCCCAATGGCTTCGTCCGCCAGTCGGGCCGATTCGCCCTGACCCTTGACGCGGTAAAAGCCGGTGGCATAGGGCTGAACGCGGGTTCTGAATGCACCACCCAGCAAGACGTGAATCGGAACCTCATGCGCCTTTCCGGCGATGTCCCAAAGTGCAATGTCGACTGCGCTGATCGCAGCGATCACCGAGCCTTTGCGGCCGTAGTGACGTGTCGCGTGATACATCTTGTGCCACAGCACTTCGGTGTCCAATGCATTGCTGCCCAGAATAAGGGGCTTGAGCGCGTGTTGGACAGCAGCTGCTGCGATTTCTGGTGGCTCCAAGCCTTGCGCGAAGGCCTCACCCCAGCCCGTGATGCCCTCTTCAGTGATCACTTCCACCAGCGTTGCGCTGCGCTGGCGAACCCAGCCCTGTGAAAAAGCGAAAGCTTGCGCAAGCGGGCTTTTCAAAACGTGAATTTTGATGTCGACGATTTTCATACCGCTGCTTTTTTAAAATGACACAGAGAAAAAATGCTCAACTGAGCCGCCGTTTCAATTCAGGCGGATTGGCTGACTTTTCACGAAACTCATCAATGCCACTGGCAAATTTCACGCCCGCACGCTTGATCGCGCCATCGTCGACTTTGTCAATGGGCGTGTAAAAGGGATGGTGGTGCTCGAGGTAGGGGTTGTTGCGCGCAGCGTTGTAGCAGTGCAGCACAGTCCAGCGGCGATTTTCTGAGCGGTTTTGGTCGGAGCGGTGCAGCACATTGCTGTGAAAAAACAGGCCATCGCCAGGCTCCATCTCTGCAAATTCAATCGGCATCAATTTCAGCATCTCTGCAACTCGCCGCGGATCAGCGCCGACCTGTTCGCCGGGCAACACGCCATGCTCAATGCGTCCGCAGTGGTGCGATCCCTTGACAAGCTGTAAGCAACCATTGTCTCGGGTGCTGCGGTCGAGCGCCACCATCACGCTGGCCATGTACGGAAAGACGCAGCCGTTGTGGTACCAATAACCGTAATCCTGATGCCACTCCCATGCGCCGCCTTCGAATGGCTCTTTGGCAGTCAGCTTGGAATGGTAGTGATAGACCTCGCCGCCGAGCAGATCCTCCATGGTGTCAACCACGCGATGCGATCGCGCAGCCAGACCGTAGACGCTGTCCCCTGGATGGTTCCAAGTGGCCATTCGTGTGGATTTGCCGGATGCATCGTTGCGGTCATACAAGCGGCTTCGCATCGACGCATCGTTTTCAATCGCTGTGCGCAGGATCGCCATTTCTTCGTCATCGAAAAGCTTGCGAACCAAGATGTAGCCATCTTGGTCGTAGCGGGTTCGCTGATCGGGGTTGAGGATGGAACCGGGCATAGTGTCTCCAATAGCTTTGAGAGATTCAAACACAGCATTGCAAGTATTGCAAAAACTATTGTTGAAGTGGACCCCGAATTTGGAACAGGTGCTGCAGGCGTGACACGGTCCAAAGAAACGGTTTGCCCATGACTGAGTCAAAAAAAGCGCAGAGTGCATCCGCTCGAGTTGACGGCCAAGGTGGGCCTTCAGGCGCTCGGTGGAATGAAGATCACCAAGCCAATAGCCCGGGGCCACTGCGGCCATCCGATGGCAGCTGACCCCTGGCGCAGAGCGATGCAAGCCCAGGTCAAATTTGAGCCAGTCGAGCGCCATCTTCAAGCGCCCGATCTCAACGCAGACCAGGGTCCGGCACGGGGCCGGCTGATGATCGCATTGCCGTTTGAAGCACTCGGCCCCTCAGGTGTTGTTTTGTTGGATGGCGATGGCGTCTGGATGGTGGGCAATCAAGAACACCATCATTTCTGTTGCGTCCTTTGCCATATCAAACCGCAGCATCATTTCGATCACCGATGCCTTCAGGCCCTGTGCGCGTTGACCGCCTTGAATCACCTGAGGCTGTGTTCAATGCAGTGGGTTTGCGGGGAGACCTCGGCCAGGTTTTTGTCTGATTGGTTTTTGGGGGGCTGCGTTGCAGCGCCACCTGCAACCTGCCGTGGCTGCACGCAGATGCCTTGAGCCAAAGGCGCTTACCATTTTCTAAGCCCATTCGCTCGCAAGGGCATTTAACCGGCTAAAAACAAAAGGCTTAGAGAAAAGTGACCCATTGTTTTATTTTTTGACTGCTTGGTCTAAAAAAAGGCAAACTGGTCTTGTCACCCCATTTTGGGTGACGCACATCTTTTTTAAGACTGGAACCATCATGAAAAAAACGTTCATCACCACCCTCTTGGCGCTCGGCATGGCCATGTCTGTGCAAGCCAAAGACATCGTAGACACCGCGGTTGCTGCAGGCAGTTTCAAGACCTTGGCAACGGCATTGGGCGCAGCTGGTTTGGTGGATACGCTCAAAGGCAAAGGGCCTTTTACCGTGTTCGCGCCCACAGATGAAGCCTTCGCCAAGATCCCCAAAGCTGACCTGGATGCGTTGCTCAAAGACAAGGCCAAGTTGACGGCCGTGTTGACCTACCACGTTGTCCCGGGCAAAGTCATGGCCAAAGATGTCAAGGCTGGCAAGGTCAAAACGGTTCAAGGCTCAGAGATGACCATCTCCACAACCGGGGGTGTCTCGGTGGACAATGCCAAGGTTGTCAAAACCGATATCGTGGCAGACAACGGCGTGATCCACGTGATCGATACCGTGATCATGCCCAAGTAACGGATCCGGGCACTTTGTCTCTTGCTGCCAGGGCGGGCTGAGCCATCAGTCCGTCCTTTTTCGTTCGAGAGGCCGTATTTTTATGGCGCTGTTTTTGTCCTGTGATCGCAAGACTTTGCAGACGTTTGCAGACGTTTGCAGACGTTTGCAATGGCCCCACTTTCATGGCGCGATGGCGCGATGCGTGAGGCTTGTCGGTTTTCCATGGGCCGCCGCAGAGACGGCAGGGGTGACCCTTGGGCTCGATCAAGCGCATTCGTGGCGGTGGTGCATGCGTGATCAGACCGAGGGTGCTCGGCCTTCGGCAGACTTTGCGCTGATGCAGTCGCCACACATGAACATGCGCTGATTGATCATGGTCTTGAAAACGCCCAAGGACCGTGGCTTGTGCAAGCCGCATTTGTAGCAGCTGATCGAAGACATGTTGGCCGAGTCTTTGAAGGGCGAACCCCCTTCTTTGCTTTTGTAGCGCAGACCATTCGTGGCGATTTGGGATTCTTGATCGTTGCTCATGGGTTCATTTTGGACCTGAGCGCAAAGAAAAGCCATGTTTGTTTTTTTTCATGGCCCCGTTGTCCCGGTCTGTGAAGCCTGCCAACAACATGGGTCTTCATTTTCGATCCAATTTGTATTCAAAAATGGCCAAAGGGCGAATGCGCTGTTGTGACTTGGATGGCCTGCAAAGCCTATTGGGGCGAGTGCAGATTGCAGCTTGCGTGGCTTGGAAAACGGGTCTGGCAGTGCAGGTTTTGGGTGCCCAACCATAATGGCTGTTTGTGACCAAACTTGGTGCTTGTTATGCAGTTTTCTTTTGCGTCATGTCTGCTTTAAGTTTGCGCTCGGTGTCCCATGGTTTCTCCCCGCAGGAGTGGCTTTTCAAAGACCTCCACTTTGAGCTGGCGCATGGTGAGCATGTGGCCATCCAGGGCACGTCGGGCTCTGGCAAGTCCACACTGCTCAACATCATGGCGGGACTGGAGGTGCCCGCTCAAGGCGAGGTTTTGTGGGCTGGTCAAAGCACAGCGCTTTGGTCCGCCGAGCAACGCCGCAGGTGCCGGCAATCTGAAATGGGTTTTGTTTTTCAAGCGTTTCATTTGCTGCCCCATTTGTCGGCACTGCAAAACGTCATGGTGCCCTGTTTGTTGGGTGGACAGTCTGGGGCTGAGGCCGCTTTGGCGGCGCGTGAGTTGCTGAGCCAGTTGGGCTTGAACAAGCGCCTTGACGCCCATGCCCACAGTTTGTCTGGCGGTGAGCAGCAACGGGTGGCTTTGGCGCGCGCCTTGGTGCACCAGCCCAAGGTGGTCTTTGCCGATGAGCCCACGGGCAACTTGGACACCACCACCGCGCGCAGCACTTTGGCCTTGTTGATCGAATTGAGCTTGGCCAGGCGCACCAGTCTGGTGATGGTCACCCATGGGGACGAGGCGGCGCGCTCCATGGGCAGGTGCTTGCGCTTGACTCAGCAGGGTTTGGTCTGATGCGCGGGTCAGGCCAGCAATGGTTGTTTGTGTGCTTGCTCAAGGGTGCCTTTATCCAGTCCTGGGTGCGCTCCTTGGTGGCCTTGACCGTGGTGGCCGTGGGCGTGATGTTGGCGGTGGCCATCCACACCGTCAACCACTCCGCTTTGGCCTCTTTTGGTCAAGCCTTGGACACGGTGAACGGTCAAGCATCGGCGCAGTTGGTGGCCCCCTTGGGCGACATGGACGACCGACAAATTGACGTTTGGGATTTGCGTCGCGCCGCTCTGGGGATTCGCACCATCAGCCCTGTATTGGTGGTGCAAACCGATCGCTTGACGGTGCTCGGTTTGGATGTGTTCAAAGCCGCGCAAGTTTCTGCGTCCTTGTTGCCCGCGTCTGCGAATGGCCCAGTCGATCTGTTCGATGCCCAAGCCTTGTTTTTGTCAGCAGGCGCTTTGCAAACACTGGGTGTGCGTGTGAACGACAGTGTGCGCTTACTTTATGCGGGCCGCGAAGTGGTCTTGCGGGTGGCTGGTGAGGTGCCGGGTGCGGGCACTCAAGTCATTGGGGTCATGGACATTGGCAGTGCGCAATGGGCGTTTGATCGGCTGGGTGTGGTGTCGCGCTTGGACCTGCGCTTGGAGGACTGGCAGACTGCACAGGGTTTGCGTGCCACTTTGCAAGCCACATCTGAAACACTGCAAGTGGTGGCCACCGAAGACCGTGACCGCCGCATGGCCTTGCTCTCGCGGGCTTACCGGGTCAACCTGAGCGTGTTGGCCATGGTGGCCTTGTTGACGGGCGGATTTTTGGTCGCCACGTCGGTCAATTTGTCCATTGTTCGCCAGCGTGCCGAGTTGGCATTGCTTGGCGTGCTGGGCGCCAGCGAGCCGTGGTTGCGCCGTTTCGTTTGGGCGCAAGGCGGCTTGATCGGTGGCCTTGGCGGCTTGTTGGGGCTGGGTCTCGGACTGCTGCTGGCGGCGGTGCTGATGCGCGTGGTGGGGGGTGATTTGGGTGGCAATTACTTTGCTGACCAGCGCCCGCCGCTGGCCATTGACTGGCTGGCCATGCTGGCTTTTGGCTTGGCATCGGTGGTGATGGGCTTGGTTTCTGCTGGCCTGCCTTTGTCGCAAATCCAGTGGCGTCAACCCATGGCGGTGTTGCGCGCGGGTCAAGCCGAAACCTTGCAGCGCAAGCCGCCCAGCTTGCGCTGGAGTGCGTTGGCTGTGGGCTTGGCCTTGACCTTGGTCTTATGGCCCGCCGTGGATGCTTTGCCTTGGGCTGCGTATGGCTCAATCGCCGCCTTGTTGTTGGCGGGTCTGGCGGCGGTGCCGTGGTTGCTGGCCCGGCTTTGGGGAGGGCTGTCGCGTGCTTTGGCGGGCAGACAAGTGTCGGTGGTTTTGCGCTTGGCGGTTTGGCGTTTGTCGCAAGCGCCTGCAGCGGCCACACCTTTGATCGCAGGCACGGTCGCTGCGTTCTCTTTGACGGTGGCCATGATGGTCATGGTCAGCAGTTTTCGCACATCGGTGTCCGATTGGTTGGTGCTGATTTTGCCTGCCGACATCTACGCCAGCAGCTCGGCCTTGGTGGATCGCCCCGGTTTTGACGCGTCGGTGCAAGCGCGCATTGCCCAGTTGCCACAGGTGCAAAGGGTGGAGACCAGTCGACAAACAAAGCTGCGGTTGAGCCCTGATCGCCCTGAAGTGGTCTTGATTGCCAAACCTGTGAATTTGCAAGACCCCATGCGTTCGGTGGCCTTGGTGGGCTTGCCGCGATGGCCTGCGCCTGGGGGGGCCAAGCACTTGGTGGTCTTTGGCTCTGAGGCAATGGCCGATTTGTACGGTTGGCGTGTGGGCGAGACCACCACTTTGCCTTTGACCGCGCAAGGCCTGCAGACGGTTTGGGTGGGCGGTATTTACCGAGACTACGGCCGGCAACACGGCTCGGTGGTCATGTCTGCACAGGACTACGAGCAACTCACCGGTGACCTGTCACGCACGGGCGTGTCGGTGTGGCTCAATGACGGTGCGGACACGGCGCAGGTGCTGGGTGCGCTTGCATCTTTGCTGCCCGAGTTGGCGCATTTGAAGTGGGTCAGTGCCACCGATGTGCGTCAACTCTCGCTCAAGATTTTTGATCGCAGCTTTGCCATGACGTATGTGCTGGAGGCCGCCGCATTGTTTGTGGCGCTGTTCTCGGTTGCTGCGGGTGTCGCTGGGCAGTTGTTGTTGCGCCGCCGTGAATTTGGTGTGCTCGCGCACCTGGGTCTGTCCTATGCTGATCGCATGCGCTTGGTGTCTTGGGAGCTGGGTTTGTTGTTGCTGGTGGCGGTGGTGTGGGCCAGTGGCATGGGCTTTTTGATGAGCCAAATTTTGATCCACAAGGTCAATCCCGAGTCTTTTCACTGGACCATGGACACCCACGTCGATCTGCGACAGTGGGCGTTGATCAGTGGCTTGGTGTTGGTTTTGGGTGTGCTGTCTGCGCGCTGGGCCGCGCGACAGGGCCTGGATGCCAAGCGTTTGGCCGAGAGCCTGCGCGCTGATTGGTAAAGCCCATGCGCCAGCGTCGTCAAGCCCTTCAAGCCGCGGCCCTCTTTTTGGCGGGTGTTTCGCCTTGGCCGGTTGTGCGTGCCAATTCTGAGGCCTCTTTTTACCCGCTCGTTGAGCCACGGCGTTTGGTGTTTCCCAGAGACTTTGGCTCGCACCCCGCGTACCGCACCGAGTGGTGGTACCTGACGGGTTGGTTGGGCCAAGGGCCAACGGCCATGGGTTTTCAGATCACGTTTTTTCGCAGCCGCACTCGGCATGCGCCGGACAACCCCAGCCGCTTGGCCCCGACCCAATTGCTGTTTGCACACGCCGCCTTGGCCGTGGCCGAAAGCCAAACTTTTTTGCATGCCAGCCGCGCCGGCCGCATGAACGGCACCAGCCTGCGCGCCAACAGCCAAGACACCGATTTGCAGTTTGAAGACTGGCATTTGCGCCGCCTGCCTGGCGCCAGCGCCGAGGTCTACCAGGGCCGGTTTTCAGACCCTGGTTATGCGCTGAGCTTGGAGGCCAGCACAGACCAAGCCCCCTTGCTGCGCGGGCAAAACGGGCTGTCGGCCAAAGGGCCTGACCCCAGCCAAGCCAGCCACTATTACAGCCGCGCACCCTTGCGCGTGAAGGCCCAAGTGCAAGTGGGCCAGCAAACGCGCAACTTGTTGGGCACGGCCTGGCTGGACCACGAGTGGTCGAGTCAGCTCTTGATGCCCGGGGCGGTGGGCTGGGACTGGTTGGGCATCAACTTGCTGGACGGCGGCACCTTGATGGCTTTTCAAATTCGCAATGACCGGGCAGAGCCCTTGTTCACGCATGTCGATGCCCGGGGCCGCGATGGGCAAGCCACTGGCGGCTGGGCCGGGTTGGCGTGGCAAGCGGGTGGCCGCTGGCGCGCACCATCATTGATCGAATACCCCATCCCCATGGACCTGAGGGTGGGCGATGCGCTGTACCAACTGGTGCCGCTGATGCGCTCGCAAGAGGTGGATGCGCGTGCCAGCACGGGCGGTTATTACTGGGAGGGCGCGGTCAGCCTGATGCAAGGCGAGCGCTTGTTGGGACAAGGGTATTTGGAGCTGACGGGTTACGGCGAGCCGCTGCGCCTGTGAGGTTGGGCTACCAGACACCCCGGTCGTATTCGTCAGCCATCGCGTGGTTGACGTCGCGGTGCTCTTCTTCATCTTTGCGCACCGCGATCACCACATCGCGCAAAGTGGCGGTTGTTGGCAGCTTCCAATAATCGATGGCTATTTGGGGAGCGGCCACGTTGTCGATGCGGCCTTCGTCGATTTCGCGCAAATACTCGGTGTAGCTGTAAACCGCTTCTTCTTCAAAGTAGCCCACGATGCGGTGTGCCGTGCGCGGGAACAAGACATAAATCACAAAATACACATGCCAAAAAACACCTTGGGCAACCAGCACCACGCTGCGCTCGAACATGTTCGGCTTTGAAATTTCGATGAAGGTCATCAGGTGCATGCGTTCGTTCTCGGCCTCACCCAACAAGATCCTGATTTTGGGCCCGTAGCCGGTGCGCATTTGGCGCAAGCTTTTGAGGTGCGTCCACATGCCCGCCACCATGCCAGGCACAGCTGCTACGGTCTCCAGAATCACCGCGCGGTGGCCGTAGCGCTTGGCAAAAAACGTGTCCGCGATGAAACGCAAGCTTTTGGTGAATGCGCGCGCAATGCGGTCTGAAAAATTGATGGGGGTGTAATGTTCCATCAGGCATTTTAGGCACACAGACAAAAACGCATGGCGGGGCAGGTGATCTGAATGGCCCTGCCCTGACTGGCGACAGCGCGGCCTGAAAAACAAGCCCATGCTAGAGTGAACTTGGCATGGTCTCAATGTGGCTTTGCGCAGACGGATGGCATGCGTTTTGGCGTGTTGGCAGTGCCCACAATTTTTGGCCAAGTGTTCAAGAGGTGCATTCATTGAAAAAATACAGGATCACAGGCCGGGCGTTTGTGGCGTTTTGTTGGCCTGTCATTGCGCTGCTGCTTTTGCCTGCGACGGCTGGGGCACAAGCCCCTTGGCATGCGCAGCTTCAAACATTACCTGGCGCTGCCGTGGTGTTGCTGGGTGAGCAGCACGATGCGCCAGAACACCAAGAGCTGGCCCGGTTGAGCGTCCAGGCCTTGGCCGGTGCTCAGCGTTTGTCGGCACTGGTGCTTGAAATGGCCGACGAGGGCCTCAGCACCGAGGGCATGTCGGCGCAGTCGTCCGAAGCCTTGGTGCGCGAGCGCTTGCAGTGGAACCAATCTGGCTGGCCTTGGCGGCGTTATGGGCCCGTGGTGATGCAGGCGGTGCGTGCGGGTGCGCCGGTGGTGGGAGGCAATTTGCCGCGCGCAGCAATGGGCGCAGTCATGCGCGATGTGCAATATGACGACAAAGTGACGGCTGCGATTTTGGCTGGGCACCGGCAAAGGATGCGCGACGGTCATTGCGGACTTTTGCCTGAGTCGCAGGTGCCGGCCATGGCCCGCATTCAAATTGCGCGCGATGCGCTGATGGCACAAACTGTCAGCAAGTGGGTGCGTGATGGCCAAACGGTCTTGCTGCTGGCCGGTGCAGAGCATGTCAAAAAAGACCGTGGCATACCGTTGTTCATGCCGGCCAACTCCGCGTCTGCCTTGTCGGTGGTGTGGATGCAAGCGGCCACCCGCACGCGCCTTGAGCCCGAGCTGGCCGATGTGGTTTGGCAAACACCGCCCGTGCCCTTCAAAGACCATTGCGCTGAACTGGCGACATCTAAGAGCAAGTGAGCCGCTGTTTTTGATTTTATCCTATTTCCGGCAGTTGACGTTGCATAAACCGGCCGCAAGCTAGACTGGTAGCCAGTTTCAACGGATTTACAGAGGTCACCAAATGGGTGAAGCCAAAAGACGCCAACTCGCTGTCCAAACGCAA
>NZ_JBIKIL010000006.1:0-57826 GCF_044361645.1 Limnohabitans sp.
TGCCCACGTCGCCGTAACCGGCGACCACGGCCACTTTGCCGGCGATCATCACGTCGGTGGCGCGCTTGATGGAGTCCACCAAGGATTCGCGGCAGCCGTACAGGTTGTCGAACTTGCTCTTGGTCACCGAATCGTTCACGTTGATGGCGCGGAACATCAAGCTGCCCTTGGCGGCCATCTCGTTCAGGCGCAACACGCCGGTGGTGGTCTCTTCGGTCACGCCAATGATTTGCGCGCCCTTGCGGCTGTACCAGGTGGGGTCCACGGCCAACTTGGCTTTGATGGCGTCGAACAAACAGACTTCTTCTTCGCTGCTGGGGTTGGCGATGAGTGAGGCGTCGGTTTCGGCGCGCTTGCCCAGGTGCATGAGCAAGGTGGCGTCGCCGCCGTCGTCCAGAATCATGTTGGGGCCTTCGCCTTCGGTGCCCGGCGCGCCAGCAGGTGCGCCCTTCACGCCCGCGCCAAATTCAAAAATGCGGTGGGTGTAGTCCCAGTACTCGGCCAAAGACTCGCCCTTGATGGCGAACACCGGCGTGCCTTTGGCGGCAATGGCAGCGGCGGCGTGGTCTTGGGTCGAGAAGATGTTGCAAGAAGCCCAGCGCACATCGGCGCCCAAGGCTTGCAAGGTCTCGATCAGCACCGCCGTTTGGATGGTCATGTGCAGCGAACCGGTGATGCGCGCGCCCTTCAGGGGTTGGGCTTGGCTGAACTCTTCGCGGATGGCGATCAGGCCAGGCATTTCGGTTTCAGCGATTTTGATTTCTTTACGGCCCCAGTCGGCCAAGCCGATGTCGGCGATCACGCAGTCGGCGTTGAGGGTGGAAGGCATACGTGCATTCATGAGAAAAGCTCCAAGCAATGTGAATGAACCACAAGCGTGGGCGCAGGCACTGAATTGGGGAAAACAGGCTCACCGCACGTCGTGTGGATGAGCGTCGTTGCTGTTTGAAGGTTCCGAGCCTCACGCCTGCTGCCAGCTGAAGGGGCTGGTGGGCGCTGCAACGCTCCTCGGAAGCGCGAATTCTAACGCAGTCTGCCGGATACCAAGGGGCGAGCAGGCCTTTTGTCGGCCGGTCTTTCCTGCCCTGGGCTCAGGCGCACAGGACCAAGGCCGCCAGCGGCGCGGTTTCGGCCCGCAAGACACGCGGCCCCAGGCTCACGGGCACAAACCCGGCGGCCAGGGCCGCTGCCTCCTCTGCTGGGCTGAGGCCACCCTCGGGGCCACTCAGCACGGTGAGCGGTGTCAGGGGCTGGCCCAGGGCTGGGGCTTGCACCTGCGCCACAGCGTGTAGGCCCTCGGCCAGCGACAGCACCCAGCGCTCGCCAAGCGGGGCTTTTTGAACCCACTCGGCCAGTGTTTGGGCCGGGTGCATTGTGGGGACGCGGTTGCGCCCGCACTGCTCGGCTGCGGCCACAGCCACAGCCTGCCAGTGGGCCGCTTTTTTTTCGGCCCGCTCGCCTTTGAGCTTGAGCACACTGCGCTCAGCCACCAGCGGGGTGATGCTGGCCGCGCCCAGTTCGGTGGCTTTTTCCACCAGCCAGTCCATGCGCTCGTTGGCGGTGATGCCCACCAACAGGTGAACGGCGCGGGCGGCTTCGCGCTCCACCGCGTGGTGGGTGTCGATCTGCACGTCCACATCGCTGCGCCCCATGCGGGTGATGGTGGCGACGAACTCGCCCCCCTGGCCGTTGAACAAGGTGATGGCTTTGCCCGGCTGCAGCCGCAGCACTTGCACATGACGGGCAGCGCCCGCGGGCAAGCTCAGATGCAAGCCTTCGGCCAGCGGAGCGGGGCAGTAAAAGCGCGCCATGCTCACATGCGCCCGTAGGCAAAACCGACCTGAGGCGTGCTGCCTTCGATCTCGTCGATCAGCTTCAGCAGCGGGCCAAGCTCGCGGTAACGGTCGCAGGTGCGGCGGATGTAGTGGATGAAGCGCGGGGCGTCGGCCAGGTATTTGGCCTTGCCATCGCGCAAGCTCAGGCGGGCAAAGATGCCAGCCACTTTCAGGTGGCGCTGCAGGCCCATCCACTCCACCGCGCGGTAAAAAGCGCCAAAGTCGCTGTGCCAGTCCTCAAAGTCCATCAAGCCGGCTTGGCGGGCTTTTTCCCAGTAGCGGATGGTGATGTCGAGCACGAAGTCTTCGTCCCAGCTCAAAAAGGCGTCGCGCATCAGGCTGGCGATGTCGTAGCTGATGGGGCCATACACCGCGTCTTGAAAGTCCAGCACGCCCAGTTGAGCATGGCTGCCAAAAGGCATCATCAAATTGCGCGGCATGAAGTCGCGGTGCACATACACGCTGGGCGCGGCCAGGTTGCGCTGCACGATCAGGGCAAAGGCTTTGGCGAGCACCTCGGCTGGCTTGCGGTCCAGCTGCACGCCCCGGTGCTGTGCCACATACCAGTCGGGGAACAGGCTCAGCTCGCGCTGCAGCAAAGCGGCGTCGTAAGGCGGCAACACGCCCGGGCGCGAGGCCATTTGCCACTGCAACAGCGAGTCCACCGCTTGCATGTAAAGACGGTGGTTGGCTTGCGGGCGCTCGGTGTCGATGGCCGACATCATGGTGGCGTCGCCCAGGTCGCTCAGCAGCATGAAACCGTGCTGCGGCTGCCAGTCCAGCACCTCGGGGGCGTTCAGGCCTGCGGCTTGCATCAAGCCAGCAATGCGCACAAAAGGCTCGGAGTTTTCTCTGTCAGGCGGCGCGTCCATGACGATGCGGCTGGCGCCGTGGGCGGTGTCCACCCGCAAATAGCGCCTGTAGCTGGCATCGGCCGAGGCCACCCGCACGCTGGCGGGCAAAACCGCTTGCGCGCTCGCCAAGCTGGACAGCCAAGTGTTGAACAAAGCCTGACGAGCCGGATCGGCCCAATCGACAGGGACTGTGGGGTTGCAAGCGATCGGGTGGGTTGGGGTGGGGTGGCTCATGGATAATCGGATTTTACAAAGCCTGCAACAGGCGCATGCACTTGTACCGCCCGCGTCTTCCTAACCTCTTGCCCACCGCTGTGCCCCTTTCCCCCGCCTACCGCAGTCCTTCGCCGATGGCCAGAGCCCCTTTGCGGGCTGCGCTGAACTGCGTGGCCGCGGCCCTCGTGTGGCTCAGCTTGGGCACCCCGCCGCACGCTTTTGCGCAGCAGCCTGGCCTGAGTCCTGGCTTGGTTTTGCGCAGCAGCCCCTTGCTGGAGGAGGCCATTTCAAAGCGCCAAGCCGAGCAAGGGGCGCTGTACCTGCAAGGCGAACGCCTGCGCTTGCGGCCCGATTTGGATGTGCTGGTCGATGGCCAAGCGAGCATACGCAAGCCCGGTCTGAGCATCCAGGCCAAGCACTTGTCCTACGACCAAAGCCAAGACTTGGTAGAGGCCACAGGCCAAGTGCGCATAAGCAGACCCAGCAGCCTGCTGACGGGCCCGCAGCTGCGCTTGCAAGTGGACAGTTTCCAAGGCACTTTGTCACAAGCGGCGTTCGAGATGCACAGCAGCGGCGGTTACGGACAATCCGGCAGCATCGAATTTTTGGACGACACCCGTTTGCTGGTGCGCCAAGCCAGCTACACCACCTGCAAGCGCAAGCCAGGGCCAGAATGGTTGCCCGAATGGGTGCTCAAGGCGACGCAGCTGACCTTGGACGAAGAAGAGTCCACCGTCCAAGCCGAGGGTGTCCAGCTGCGCTTTCACGACCTGCCTGTGCTGGCCATACCTGCGGTCAGTTTTCCCATGAACACAGGCCGCAGGTCGGGCCTGTTGCCGCCCGTGGTGGGCATCACCACCAACAGTGGCATTGAGGTGGCCCAACCGTATTACTTTGACATTGCGCCCAACCGCGACGCCACCGTGACCACCCACCTGATGAGCAAACGTGGTGTGGCGCTGGACTCGGAGTTTCGTTACCTGGAGCCCGACTACAGCGGCCAGGCCCGGCTCAACTTGATGCCCTCTGACCGCTTGCGCGACCAGAGCCGTTGGGCCTGGTCAAGCCAGCAC
Source organism: Limnohabitans sp. (assembly GCF_044361645.1). GTDB lineage: Bacteria > Pseudomonadota > Gammaproteobacteria > Burkholderiales > Burkholderiaceae_C > Limnohabitans_A. Next base: position 3,979 of record NZ_JBIKIL010000006.1, read on the forward strand.
AATGGCAGTTTGGACACGGGTTTGAGCCATGTGGGCCGGATTGGTTTGGGCCTGAGCCTGAACCGGGTCAGTGACGATGATTATTGGCGCGACTTTCCGCGCTCGGGTTTGGTGTTGACCCAGCGCTTGCTGCCATCCACGGGGGTTTTGAGTTGGGGCCGTGGCAACTTGAGCATGAGCGCGCAGGTGCAGCGCTGGCAAACCCTGCAAGATGTCACTGCCCCCATCGCCCCGCCTTACGACCGTGCGCCGCAAATTGGCTTGCGCTACGCGCAGTGGAGCGCTGACGGCTTGGACTGGTCGGTGCAGGCCGACAGCACCCGATTTGAAGCCAACTACAGCCGAATTCCAAACAGCTCGGCTGTTCCGAGCAATGGCGAGCGCAGCTTTGTGTTGGCGCAAGTCAGTCGCCCGTGGATTCGCCCATGGGGTTTTGCGATCCCCAAGCTGCAGCTGCACGCCACCCGATACCAGATGGACCTGCCGCTGCAGTCGGGTGCTTATTCGGCCAACCGGACATTGCCCACCTATTCACTCGACACCGGCTTGGTCTTTGAGCGCGAAACGCAGTGGTTTGGCCGGGGCATCACGCAGACCTTGGAGCCCCGCGCGTTTTATGCACGCACGCCTTTTCAGGACCAAAGTTTTTTGCCGGTGTACGACAGCGGCGCCACCGATTTCAATTTGTCCACGATTTACAGCGAAAACATCTATGTCGGCCAAGACCGCTTGGCCGACAACGATGCTTTGACTTTGGGTGTCACCAGCCGGCTTTTTGATGCCAACAATGGCGCTGAAATGCTGCGCCTGGGCATCGCCCAGCGCATGCGGTTTTCTGACCAACAAGTGGTGCTGCCGGGCCAGCCCGCCGCACCCTCCGGCCAGAGTGACTTGTTGCTGGGGGCGGGTGTGCGCTGGGACGAACGCTGGGCGCTGGATGGCGCGTTACAAATCAACAACCAGACCGACAGTGTCAGCCGCACCACCTTGCAAGTGCGCTACAGCCCCAGCCCCTACCGGGTGGTGAACATGGCATACCGCCTGAACCAAGGCGCGAGCGAACAGCTGGACTTGGGCTGGCAGTGGCCCTTGGGGGATTTGCTGGGTCGGCGTGACAGCGCAGCTGAAAGCGCCTGGACCCGCACGCCCGGCCAAGGCTTGGGCCCTGACCGCTGGTACAGCGTGGGGCGTTTGAACTACAGCATGACCGATCAGCGTTTTGTGGACAGTTTGTTGGGGCTCGAATACGACGGGGGCTGCTGGATCGGCCGCATCGCTTTTGAGCGCAATCAAAAAACCGTCTTGGCCGCCACCAGCCGCTTGCTGTTCCAACTTGAATTCATTGGCCTGGTCCGAGTGGGCGCCAGTCCGTTGGAGAGCTTGCGAAACAACATCCCGCGCTACCAAAATTTGCGCGACAACTCTTTTGAACCCAGCCGGTTCCAGCACTATGAATAAACATCTTTTTCCTGTTCGTGTCCGCTGGCTTGGCTGGGCTTGGCTTTGCGTCGTCGCCGCTTGGCTGCCGCTGGGCGCGCATGCCCAGGGCCCGGCCCCAAGCCCGGATGCGTCTGCGCCTGGGGCAGTCAGGTCGGCCGATTTCATCGTCGCGGTGGTCAACAGCGAGCCCATCACCAACCAAGAAGTGCAGTCCTTGGCCCTGCGTCTTGCGCGTCAAGCGCAGGCGCAAGGCCGCACGCTGGACGCGCCCGAAGCCAAGCGGCTGGCGCTGGCGGAACTGATCAATGAAAAAGCCCAAATCCAGCAAGCCCGCGACACGGGCATCGTGATCGACGAGGAGGCCGTGAACCAAGCCGAAGCGGGCGTTGCCAGCAACAACCAACTCACGCGCGAAGCGCTGCGCCAGCGCTTGCAGCAAGATGGCGTGTCTGTGAGCAGCTTCCGTGCGCAACTGCGCAACCAGTTGCTGCTCAACCGTGTGCGCGAGCGGGAGGTGGAGGCGCGCATCCGCATCAGCGAGGCGGAGATTTCTGCGTTTTTGCAAGCGCAAATCAAAGCCCAAGCCGCGAGTGCCCAAGCCGATCTGAACTTGGCCATGATCCTGATCGCGGTGCCCGAAAACAGCACGGCTGAACAAATCAAGCCACTCGAAGACTTGGCCCGTGAAGTGGCTCGGCGCGCCAGCAGCGGTGAGGACTTTGCCGCATTGGCCCGCTTGTTCTCACAAGCGGTCGATCGGGGTGCCAACGGTGGCGTCATGGGGCTGCGCCCCGCTGACCGCTACCCCGAGTTGTTTGTGCAAGTCGCCGCTGGCTTGCCCGTGGGCGGCGTATCCGAGGTGTTTCGCTCGGGTGCGGGTTTTCATGTGCTCAAACTGCTGGAGCGCCAACAAGCGCCCACGAGCTTGCTTGTCGCGCAAACCCGAGCAAGGCATATTTTGTTGCGCCCAAGTCCTCAGCTCGGCCAAGCCCAAGCGCTGGCGCAGTTGGCAGCCTTGCGGCAAGACATCGTTGCCGGCAAAGTTGATTTTGCCGACGCGGCCAAGCGCCTGTCGCAAGACGGCAGTGCGGCACAGGGCGGCGACCTGGGCTGGGCCAGCCCCGGCATGTTTGTGCCCGAGTTCGAAGCGGCCATGAACCGCCTGCGCCCCGGCCAAGTGGCCGAGCCCTTGGTGTCACGCTTTGGGGTGCACTTGATTGAGGTGACCGACCGGCGCAATGCCCCGATGAGCGATGCCGAGCAACGCGAATTGGCGCGCAAAGTCTTGCGCGAAAGGAAACTCGACGAGGCCTATCTCGCTTGGGCCGAGGAGGTGCGTGGCCGCGCCTATGTTGAGCTGCGCGAGCCTGCCCAATGAAGCACATCGCACGCAAGCGTTTCGGGCAACACTTTTTGACAGACGGCAGCATCATCGCTGCCATTGTGGATGCGATCACGCCGGTGGCGGGTCAGCCCATGGTCGAGATCGGCCCCGGACTGGCTGCGCTCACGCAGCCGCTGGTCGAGCGGCTGGGGCGTCTGACGGTGATTGAGCTGGACCGTGACTTGGCGGTGCGCTTGCGCGAACACCCCCAGCTGACGGTGGTCGAGTCGGATGTGCTGAAGGTGGATTTTCGGGCGCTGGCAAGGCAGATGTTGGCCAGCGCCACCGCCGCACCTTTAGGCAAAATCCGGGTCGTTGGCAACCTGCCCTACAACATCTCTACCCCCATTTTGTTTCACTTGCTGGCCCAGGTCGAGGTGATCGAAGACCAGCATTTCATGCTGCAAAAAGAAGTCGTCGACCGCATGGTCGCCAAGCCCAGCACCTCGGACTACAGCCGTCTGTCGGTCATGTTGCAGTGGCGCTACGAGATGGCCAATGTGTTGTTGGTGCCGCCCGAGAGCTTTGACCCCCCTCCGCGTGTGGACAGTGCCGTGGTGCGCATGGTGCCGCTGGCCCAGCCCCCTGTGCTCCAAGTCAAAACCTTGGAAATGCTGGTGCAGGTGGCGTTCAGCCAACGCCGTAAAATTTTGCGCAACACCTTGGGCAAGTGGCTGGATGAAAAGGGGTTTGCCGGACAGTTTGATTTGCAGCGCCGCGCCGAAGAGGTGACTGTGGCCGAGTTTGTCGCCTTGGCGCAGGCCGTCTGAAGGCCTTTGAGGCCCTTGTGCAAAACACCTTGGCAGCAGCTTGAGCCATCAAAAAAGCCCGTCATTGACGGGCTTTTTGAGTTTGAGCGGCGGCGCTGCGCAGCGCTGCGCCGTGCCCTGTGGTCAGGCAGCTGCCAACCAGTAGCCTGCGTTGAATGGGCTGCTCATGCGCAGCGCCAAAGGCGACACGTCCACCAATTTGTCGGTGGGCATTTTTTCGCCTTCCTCCGCCGAACCGGCCACGCTGCCGTCTTCGGTTTGTGCCTCTATCGCCCGTCCTGCTTGGCTGTTTTGCGCAGAACGGGCTACAGAAAAGAATAGAAGCATCGGAAGGGTACCTTCCTGTCTCCCCAGTAATCCGCCGTGTCGCGGAAGATGTCCAGCAATTGCTCGCGGGCTTCTTTGTCAAATTTGACATGCGCAGGAATCTGCTCCAACACCACGATGAAGCCAGGCTGTGGGCCAGACTTGTGCAGTGGATCGGTCATGCAGTCGTACAAGGCATCAAAATTTTTGCCAAAGTGCGAAGGCAGTGTGAATTGCGCGCCAATCAGGTCGAGCACATCTTGTTTGCTCTGGGCGGGGGCCAGATTGGCGTACAAAAAGTGGTGCCCTAAGCCTTGGGCGGCCTCTTGCAAGTCGTTCACGCGGTAAGCGCGAATGGACTGCACGATGTTCGACCGCACGCCCTTCAGGGGCGTGTCATGGTCTTGACGTGTCAGCATGTCCATCTCCGTGGTCTTTCTTGAGAACTGAAAATCAGGGTTATTCGACGATCAAGCGAAAACTCGCGTAATGGTCTTGGGTGTAGTAACAGGTCTTGGGTTGGGTGGGCACCTGGCCGCCGCAAACAATGCGGCGAGCACCGCGGTGACGCACGCCGGGTGTCCTGACGGTGTATTCGCGGTAAAAGCCTCGGTTGTGGCGTGGCAAAAGGCGCTCTCGGTTGCCAAAAACCGTGCCGTCTTTCTCGTAAGGGAAAGGTCCACCCAGGTGGATCAGTCGGTAGGTTTCTTGGCCCTCGCGAGGCATCTCATGGCGCTGTATCGTGGCCTGAACTTGAACCTCAGAAGGTGGTTTGGCTTGCACCAAAAAAGTGCATGCCGCCAAAATAAAGCCCATCAGTGTGGCAAACCACCACCGACGGGCCCAAGCTTGTTGTCCCACCCTCATCGATACACCTTTCAGGAGCATCCGGGTTTACCCGAAAACTCGAAGGCGCTAGTTTGTATCAAATGCGATAAAAATGCAAGCGAATGCCCAATAAACAAGCAAAGACAGCTTGCAAGCCTGGTTCACATGTGGGTACGCACTTCGGTTTGACCTTTTAACCTGAGCGCGCAACGTTGGCGTCGGCCACGGTGAGGGCGGTCATGTTCACGATCCGGCGCACAGTGGTGCTGGGCGTCAAAATATGCACAGGCTTGGCGGCACCCAACAACACAGGGCCCACCGCAATATTGCCGCCCGCCGCTGTTTTGAGCAGGTTGTAGGCAATGTTGGCGGCGTCGATGTTGGGTAAAACCAACAGGTTGGCGTCGCCCAACAAGGTGCTGTGGGGCATCAGCGCTTGGCGGGCCGCGGTGTCGAGGGCAAGGTCACCATGCATTTCGCCGTCGACCTCCAACCACGGTGCGCTGTGGCGCAACAAGGCCAGCACTTGACGCATCTTGATGGCGCTGGGCTGGTCGGAAGAACCAAAGTTGGAATGGGACAGCAAAGCCGCCTTGGGCTGCAGGCCGAAACGCCGCATTTCTTCCGCGGCCATGAGGGTGAACTCGGCCAGTTGCTCGGCAGTGGGGTCGTAGTTCACGTGCGTGTCGACCATGAACACTTGGCGGCCCGGCAGCATCAAACCGTTCATGCACGCATAAGTGTGCACGCCAGCTCGCTTGCCAATGACTTGGTCGATGTACTGCAAGTGCATGGGGTTGGTGCCCCAGGTGCCGCAAATCATGCCGTCCACATCGCCCTTTTGCAGCAACATGGCACCGATCAAAGACAGGCGGCGGCGCATTTCAATTTTGGCCATTTGCTGGGTGATGCCCTTGCGCTCGGTCATGCGGTGGTAGGTTTGCCAGAAATCGCGGTAACGGTGGTCGTCTTCGACGTTGACGATGTCGTAGTCGAGCGCCTCTTTCAGGCGCAGCCCAAACTTGTCAATGCGCTCCGCGATGACTGCAGGACGGCCAATCAGGGTGGGGCGGGCAATGCCCTCATCCACCACGATTTGGGCCGCGCGCAGCACCCGCTCTTCTTCGCCTTCGCTGTAGGCGACACGCTTTTTCAGGGCCCGTTTGGCGGCTGTGAAGATCGGTTTCATCATGGTGCCCGAGGCATAGACAAAACTTTGCAAGCGCTCACGGTAAGCGTCCATGTCGGTGATCGGGCGCGAGGCCACGCCGCTTTCGGCGGCAGCCAGCGCCACGGCCGGGGCAATTTTCATCATCAAGCGCGGGTCAAAGGGCTTGGGAATCAGGTATTCAGGACCAAAGGCCAAGGGCTCGCCCACATAGGCCGCGGCCACCACTTCGCTTTGCTCGGCCTGGGCCAGCTCGGCAATCGCGTGCACAGCGGCAATTTCCATCTCCAGTGTGATGGTGGTCGCACCGCAGTCCAAAGCGCCCCGGAAGATGTAGGGGAAGCACAAGACGTTGTTCACCTGGTTGGGGTAATCGGTGCGGCCGGTGGCCATGATGGCGTCGTCGCGCACCGCCTTGACGTCTTCTGGGTCGATCTCGGGGTTGGGGTTGGCCAGCGCAAAAATCAGCGGCTTGGCGGCCATGGACTTGACCATGTCCTGCTTGAGCACACCACCGGCCGACAGGCCGAGGAACACATCGGCCCCAGCGATCACCTCGCGCAAAGTGCGGTGTTCGGTTTTTTGGACAAACTGGTCCTTGTCTTCGTCCATCAACTCGGTGCGGCCCGCGTAAACCACGCCTGCCAAATCGGTGACCCAGATGTTTTCACGCGGTATGCCCAGCTTGACCAGCAAGCCCAAACAGGCCAGCGCCGCTGCGCCCGCACCCGAGGTCACGAGTTTGATCTTTTTCGGGTCTTTGCCGACGATTTTCAGGCCGTTCAAGATGGCCGCGCCCACCACGATGGCGGTGCCGTGCTGGTCGTCATGAAAGACCGGAATCTTCATGCGCTCGCGCAACTTGCGCTCAATGTAAAAGCAATCGGGGGCCTTGATGTCTTCGAGGTTGATGCCGCCAAAAGTGGGCTCTAGAGAAGCGATGATCTCGACCAATTTGTCCGGGTCTTTTTCGTTGATCTCGATGTCAAACACGTCGATGCCCGAGAACTTCTTGAACAAGACGCCCTTGCCCTCCATCACCGGCTTGCTGGCCAGCGGGCCAATGTCACCCAAGCCCAGCACAGCCGTGCCATTGGTCACCACGCCCACCAAGTTGCCCCGGCTGGTGTACTTGAACGCGTTGGCCGGGTCTTTGACGATTTCTTCACACGGCGCGGCCACGCCAGGCGAGTAAGCCAGGGCCAAATCGTGCTGGTTGACCAACTGCTTGGTCGGGGCGATGGCGATTTTGCCGGGGGTCGGGAACTCGTGGTATTCGAGGGCGGCTTTGCGCAATTGGGCGCGTTTTTCGTCGGCTTGGACCTTGTTGGTCATGCGTCATGCTCCGTGGTGTTGGGTGCTGCCTTGGCCACTGGGCTTGAACAGTCGGTGTGAATTTTGTGGAATTTGTCACTTTGTGGGGGTGACAGATCGGCGTCAGTTTCATTGTAGACGCGCGAAGGTGTGCCCAGGCTGTGGTGCCTTGCCTCAGCAAGTGGTTTGGCTTTTGACTTGGCCGCACGAATGCGCACCCATGGGCTGGGCCGCCACGGCGCTTGTCAACGCAGATGCTTCCAGGCTTTGTGCTGCAAGGCCTGCGCCACGCTGGTGGATCGACCCTCTGGAATCACTTGAAACTTGGCCCCAGCTTGCAAGTGGCCGGTCTGCTCTACCGCGAGGTAAAACCCGCAACGCCCACTGCGCACCATGTCTTGGGCGGCCTTTGCATAGCCCATCACGGCATTGAATTTGCCGCAGGGCTCGCGCGGCTGCGTCACGCGCAAAACCACGCCACCAAAGTCCAGCCGGTCGCCGATGAACAGCTCGTGCTCCAGCACACCCGTGAGGCTGAGGTTTTCGCCCAAATAACCAGGGGCCAAGCTTTCTTCAAACAACGTTGCGCCACGGGTTTGTCGCTGCGCCTGCCACCAAGGCAGATGCTCGGCGGGCAAGGCATACACCGCTTTGCGCAAACCACCGTGCACCGACAAATCGGCCTGCTCGTCGCCCGCGAGCCCCAGCGGCCCCAACACCACCGGGCCCTGCACGCTGCTTTTGCCAATGGCCGAGACCAGCTTGCGCGCCCCCACTTTCAAGGGGTGAACCTGGCCGGTCTGAATTGACACCAGCTGGCCCGATGTTGGCATGGGCGTGGGCATGGGCATGGGCATGGGCGTAGGCCCATCAGCCCCGCATCAAGGCTTCGATCTCGTCGGCCTTGACCGGCACGCCCCGCGTGATCAACTCGCAACCCGTGGCGGTCACGATGGCGTCGTCTTCGATGCGGATGCCGATGTTGTGAAACTGCTCAGGCACGCCCGGTGCCGGCCGCACATACAGGCCCGGCTCGATGGTCAGCACCATGCCCGGCTGCAAGATGCGGCTGGGGCGGTCTTTGATGGTCTCGCCGCTCAGCGGGTCTTGGCGTTCGTTCACCTGCCCCACTTGTGAGGGCTCCACGTAGCTGCCACAGTCGTGCACGTCCATGCCCAGCCAGTGGCCAGTGCGGTGCATGTAAAACTGAAAATAACTGCGGTTGGTGATCACGTCTTGCGCGTTGCCCACCTTGTTTTTGTCGAGCAAACCCACATCCAACAGGCCCTGTGCCAACACCGCCACGGTGGCCTCGTGCGGGTCCACAAAACGCGCACCCGCCTTGGTCGCGGCCACAGCAGCGTCTTGTGAAGCCAAGACCAAGTCGTACAAAGCGCGTTGGGGGCCGCTGAAACTGCCGTTGGCCGGGAAGGTGCGGGTGATGTCGCTGGCATAGCCATCGAGTTCGCAACCGGCGTCGATCAGCACCAAATCGCCGCTTTTGATCAGGCCAGCGTCTGCGCGGTAATGCAGCACGCAGGCATTGGCCCCGCCCGCCACGATGGAGCCGTAGGCCGGGTACTGCGAACCGTGTTGGCGAAACTCGTGCAGCAACTCGGCGTCCAGGTGGTATTCACGCAGCGCTTGGCCCGCGCGCAGCATGCTGGCGCTGCGCTGCATGGCGCGGATGTGGGCCCCCGCGCTGATGGCCGAGGCGCGGCGCATGGTGTCTTGTTCGTGCGCGTCTTTCACCAAGCGCATCTCGTCGAGCAGGCTGCACAGGTCGCGCTGCTGCTCTGGGCACAAAGCGCCGTAGCGCACGCGTGCGCGCACCGACTGCAGCCAGCCGCTCACCAAGCTCTCCAACCCGCTGTGGATGGCAAAGGGGTACCACACGGTGCTGCGGTTTTCCAGCAACTTGGGCATCTGCGCGGCCATCTCGCCGATGGGCAAAGCCCGGTTCACACCCAAAGCGGCGGGCGCGGCCGCAGGCCCCAAGCGGATGCCGTCCCAGATTTCGCGTTCCAGGTCTTTGGCTTGGCAAAACAGCGTGCTCTCCCCTTCGGCCGTGATCACCAAACTCGCATGGGGTTCGGTGAAGCCGGTCAGGTAATAAAAGTAACTGTCGTGCCGGTACAAGTAGTCGCTGTCGCGGTTGCGCGCTCGTTCGGGCGCGGTGGGAATGATGGCGATGGCGCCAGCGCCCAGTTGGGCGGCAAGGCGGGCGCGGCGCTCTGCGTAAAGCGGTGAGTTTTCAGTCATAGGGTGAACCGTTGGACACAAAAAACCCATTATGTGCGTTCAGTTGAACGCCCAGTGCCCACACGGTCACCCGGGTGCCTGCAGATGAGGCCCTGTCGTTTGCGACAGGTGTGGGCGGTGCCGCTGGCGGCGCTTTTGATAGGTAAGGTCCCCATGGTCCCTGAGCCCATGGCAGCTGGGCTGAGGTGCAGTGCTTAGGCGTGTGCCTCCAGCGCTGCGCCCAGCGCGGGTGCAGACGGCTTCAACCGTTCAACTGCGCCAGCCGCTGCGGCGTGCCCACATCCGTCCAGTCACCCGTGAACAGCTCGCCCGTCACTTGGCCGCGGTCCATGGCCGCGCGCAACAGGGGCGCCAGCGCCAGCGCCACGCCCTCGGGGTTGCCGGTGGGCAAACCGCAGTCCGCGAAAAACCCTTTTTTGTACAGCGCGATGGTGCTGAAGGTGTGGTCACGGCCCGCTGCACCTGGGGGCAGGTTGAGCACTTGGCCTGTCTTTGAGAGGCCAAAGTCTCCGCCCGGGTTGTGCGCCGGGTTGGGCACCAAGCACAGGTGCGCCAAGGCTTGGCTGGCTGCAAAGCGCTGCACCGCCTCTGGCGAGAACACAAAATCGGGCGCGAACACATCGCCCGCCACCACCCAAAACACATCGGCCAGCTGCGGCAAGGCCCGCACAATGCCGCCTGCTGTTTCGAGCGCCTGCCCAAAGTCTCGCGCCTCATGCGAGTAAGCCATCTGTACCTCGGGCAAGCCAGGCCATGTGACCCGGTCGCCAAAATGCGCTGGGATTTGTTCGCCCAGCCAAGCCGTATTGACCAACTGGCGGGTGAAGCCGCCCCTTGCCAGGGCCTGCATAGCCCACTGCATGAGCGGCTGACCGCGCACGCGCAGCAAGGGTTTGGGGGTGGTGTCGGTCAAGGGGCGCATGCGCTCGCCGCGTCCGGCGGCCAGCACCATGGCTTGGGCCTGCCAGGGTCCAGGGTGACGGTGTTCAGGCATGCGCTGCGGCTGCGTGGCGCGGTGCGACGCGAGCCCCCATGGCCTCGCCCATGACGATGGGCCGGGCGGGCGTCCAATCGGCGTTAAAGCGCATTTCGCCTCGTGGAAACAGCATCACCACGGTGGAGCCGAGCAAAAAGCGCCCCATCTCCTCGCCTTGCGCCAGATTGACGCTGCCCAGCTCGTAAGCCCATTCGCGCACAGCGCCGGGGCGCGGCGGGTTGACCACCCCGTGCCACACCGTGGCCATGCTGCCCACAATGGTGGCACCCACCAGCACCATCACAAAGGGGCCGTGCGCGCCCTCGAACACACACACCACCCGCTCGTTGCGCGCAAACAAGCCCGGTACGCCACGCGCTGTGTTCGGGTTGACTGAGAACAAATCGCCTGGCACATAAACCATGCGTGTGAGTCGCCCCGCGCAAGGCATGTGGATGCGGTGGTAATCGCGCGGGCTCAGGTACAGCGTGGCAAATTCGCCGTCTTGAAACGGCGCGGCCAGCGCCGCATCGCCGCCCACCAGGGCGCGGGTGCTGTAACTGTGGCCCTTGGCTTGAATCACCTGATCGCCCACAACAGCGCCGCACTGGCTGATGGCCCCGTCCACCGGGCTGACATACGCCGCACTGGCCAATGGCCGTGCATCAGCCCGCAAAGGCCGCGTGAAAAATTCGTTGAAGCTTTTGTAGCTGGCCGTGTCCGGCTTGGCGGCCTCCATCATGTTCACGTTGTAGCGCTTGACAAACCAGTTGATGATGCCGGTGGTGGCGCTGCCCCATTGGCTGCCCGCGACCCAGCCCGCAAAGGCGGTCAGGGCTTGTTTGGGGATCAGGTACTGCGGCAAAACCGCCAGGCGGTCAGAAAAAGAAGGAGACATGAGGGGGGGCGCGGGCGCTTCAAGAGAAGGTGCTGATTTTATCGGGCAGCCCGCATGAAGCTTTTGGGCCGTGCTGCCCCTTTGGGAGTCCACCCCCGCAGCTGAGGGCTTGCGCTACAGCAGGCAAAATGCAGGCATGAAAACCCCCTTGCTTTCGGTCGAACACTTGGTCAAACGCTACGGCAACGCCACGGTGGTCAACGGCCTGTCTTTCCATATTCAACCCGGCGAATGCCTGGGCGTGATCGGCCCCAATGGCGCGGGCAAAACCACCACGCTGCGCATGTGTTTGGGCTTGTGTGAGCCCGATGGCGGAGACATTCGCTACTTTGATGGCCTGCAAATGCCGCGTGATGCCTTGGCCATCAAGGCCCGCTTGGGCGTGGTGGCACAGCAAGACACCTTGGACCCGGACTTCACGGCAGAAGAAAACCTGATGGTGTTTGGCCGTTACTTTGGCTTGCCCGACGCGGTGATCCGCGAGCGCATTCCCCAGCTGCTCGAGTTTGGCGCGCTCAGCCACAAGGCCAAGGCCAAACCCGGTGAGTTGTCGGGCGGCATGAAGCGAAGGCTGAGTTTGTCGCGCGCCCTGATCAACCGCCCGCAGCTTTTGATGCTGGACGAGCCCACCACGGGCCTGGACCCACAGGCGCGCCACCTGATGTGGGAGCGGCTGCAGTTGCTGCTGCAAGAAGGCAAGTCCATCTTGCTCACCACCCACTTCATGGACGAGGCCGAGCGCCTGTGCTCGCGCCTCTTGGTGCTGGACCACGGGCGCAAAATCGCCGAAGGCAAACCCCGCGATTTGATTGCCCAGCACCTGGAGCCCGAAGTGGTCGAGGTGTTTGGCCAAGGCGCGGTGCCGCTGGCGCAAGAGGCCAGCCTCAAAGCGCTGGCTGGGCGGGTCGAAGTCAGCGGCGAGACGGTCTTCTTTTACACCCAGGACAGCCGCGCCTTGATGCACGCGCTGGAGGCGTGGCCTGCGATGCGCACGCTGCACCGACCCTCCAATCTGGAAGACCTGTTTTTGAAATTGACCGGACGCCAGATCCGCGAGGAAGCTTAAGCCATGAGCCAAATTCAAAACAACATTTGGGCCGCGCCCCGCCTGTCCATGCGCTGGTGGCCGGTGTTTTTGCGCAACTGGTTGGTCTGGAAAAAACTGGCCATCCCCAGCTTGGTGGGCAACATCGCCGAGCCGCTCATGTGGTTGGTGGCCTTTGGCTATGGCATGGGCGCGCTCATCGGGCAGGTCGAGATCGGCGGCGAGAAGGTGCCCTACATTTTGTTTTTGGCCAGCGGCAGCATCTGCATGAGCGCCATGAACGCAGCCACCTTTGAGGCGCTGTATTCGGCGTTCTCGCGCATGCATGTGCAAAAAACCTGGGACGGCATCATGAACGCCCCGGTGCGGCTCGATGACGTGGTGCTGGCCGAAATGCTGTGGGCCGCCTTCAAGGCGCTGTTCAGCGTTACGGCCATCCTGCTGGTGATGCTCGCTTTGGGCATCAGCCACAGCTGGAAGCTGCTGGTGGCCTGGCCCGTGCTGCTGGGCGTGGGCATCACCTTCAGCTGCATGGCACTGATCTTCAATGCGTTGGCCAAGGGCTACGACTTTTTCACCTACTACTTCACCCTGTTCCTCACGCCCATGATGTTCCTCTCGGGCATCTTTTTCCCGCGTGAACAGTTGCCCGGCTTTGTGCGCGCCATCGCCGACTGGCTGCCGCTGTCGGTGGCGGTGGACCTGGTGCGCCCGATGTTCTTGGACCGCTGGCCCGACGAACCCGTGCGCCTGGTGGGGGTGTTGGCGGCTTTTACGGGAGTGTCGTTTTGGGTGGCGCTGGCCTTGACGAGGAAGCGGTTCAGGAGTTGAGGGTGGATGTCCTCGGCTCTGCGTCAATCACCCGTCTTGACTGGACGGTGGGCCAGCGCATGGCCCGCCTGGGGCGGCAGCTGAGCGCAGATTTTGGGCGTGGCTTTGAGGCGAAGAATCTGCGCCGCATGCTGCAGTTTGTGCAGGCCTTCCCCGAGCCCGACAATGTCGCATCACGGGTGCGTCAATTGAGTCAAGCGCGTTGGGGTGTGGGTGATGCGGCGCTCGGCATTGCCACGCCGGATGGCTTCGCTCAAAGGGGCGGAGTTGCGAGTTAAATTTTTATAAGCATGTATATTAGATTGTCGATATACATCGATAGACATTCATAAAGTTCACACCTCAGGAGTCGCCATGGATCCCGTGAGAAACCCATTTGCCCCCGGCGCCGGAAACAGACCGCCAGAACTTGCCGGTCGGGAGCTCATTCTCCAAGATGCGCAGGTCGCCATTCAAAGGGCGCTGTTGGGTAAACCCAGCCGCTCACAGATGCTGCTGGGTTTGCGTGGCGTAGGCAAGACGGTGCTGCTGAACAAAATCGAGTGGATGGCCGAGGCGGCGGGGCACGTGACATCTTCGATCGAAGCGCCAGAGGGCAAGGCGCTCAGTGAGTTGCTCGTGCCAAAAATCAATCAAGCCTTGCGCAAACTATCGACATCGGAGAACGCGAAGGCCAAAACCCACCAGGCGCTTCGGGCACTTCGCTCTTTCGCCTCTGCGTTCAAGCTCAGCTATGGAGAGGCTTCAATTTCTGTCGATCCGGAGGTGGGCGTTGCGGACAGCGGAGACATGGAGGCGGACCTGCCCGAATTATTCGTCCGTGTTGGCGAGGCGGCAAAGTCTGCGGGCAAGGCCTGGACCTTGCTCATTGATGAAGTGCAGTACCTGCGTTCTAAAGATCTGGCCGCTTTGATCGTGGCGCTCCACAAAGTCAATCAAAGAGATCTGCCTGTCTTGTTCTTCGGAGCGGGGCTGCCGCAGGTGGCGGCTCTTTCGGGCGATGCGAAATCTTATGCTGAGCGGCTCTTTCATTACCCAGCGGTGGGTGCGCTTGAGGCCGAGGATGTCGAGACCGCCATCAGGCAGCCCATCGAAGCTGAGGGTAAGTGGATTGATGACAACGCGATCCAAGAGATTTTGCTCAGGACCAAAGGCTATCCCTACTTTTTGCAAGAGTGGGGTTATCAGTGCTGGAGCCTCGCTGAGGGTCCGCGCATCCAGCTAGAGGATGCTTCAAAGGCAGCTGGAGAAGCGATAAAAAGACTGGACGAAGGCTTTTTTAAGGTGCGATTTGATCGCTTAACACCCAAGGAGCGAGAGTACGTGATGGCGATGGCCAAGCTTGGCGCTGGGCCTTACAGATCATCGGACATTGCAGACGCACTGAAGGAAACCCATCAAAGTCTGGGGCCGCGGCGCGCGCAGATCATCAGCAAGGGCATGATCTACAGCCCATCGCATGGCGATATCGCTTTCACCGTTCCCCTGTTCAACGAGTACTTGGTCCGTAACTACGTGCAAAAACCGAGCAAAGCCTAGCAGCGCGGCAGGCCATTGATTCTGACCGCATGAAATGCGCGACAGGTGCATCAAGCTGCTCGGTTGCCAGCCAAGCCCTCCACCCACGCGATTTGCTTGGGCAAACACCGCGTCTCCAAATCGTAGTTTTCCACCGCAAAAGCCCGAGCCTGTCCCCCCAGCCTGGCCCGCTCAGTCGGGTCATCGCACAGCGCAATCACCTGCTGGGCCAGTGCCGCCGGGTCAAAAAAGTCCACCAGCTGGCCGGTTTCGCCATGGCGAATGGCTTCGCGCACCGGAGTGGTGTCGCTGGCCACAATGGCGCAGCCTGCGCTCATGGCTTCGAGCAGGCTCCAGCTGAGCACAAAGGGGTAGGTCAGGTAAACGTGCACGGTGGACACCTGCAGCACGCGCAAGAACTCGGCATAGGGCACCTTGCCGACAAAGTGCACACGTGACAGGTCCAGCGTGTCTTTGACTTCGTTCAAGAAAATCTCGCGCCATGTTTGTGCTTGACCGCCGGGCCCAGGCGGTGGCGCAGCGCCGTAGCTGACCTCGTTGCCGCCGATGATCACAACGCGGGCTTGCGGGCGGGCCTTCAGGATGGTGGGCAGCGCCCGCATGAACTGGTGGTAGCCGCGGTAAGGCTCGAGGTTGCGGTTGACAAAGGTGATGACTTCGTCGTTTTGGCCCAGCTGCACAAGGCCTTGCACGGTTTGCACGCGGATGCTGGCGTTTGCATGGGGCTTGACCTGATCGGTGCGGATGCCGTCATGGATCACGGCGATGCGCGAGGCAAACGGTTGGGGAAACACCGAGGCCTGCCAGTGCGTGGGCGCGATGCCGGCATGCGCTCTTGGAAAGTGCAGCTCGTAGTTGGCGTTTTTCATCTGCAGGCGGCAGGCGTTGTCGGCCACGGCTTGGCCAAATTCCGGGTCAAAGTCGCTGTCTGCGCCCTCGGCCAGGTAGAAAAACTCGCAGTAAATGCCCAAGCGTGCCTGCGGCCAGACGTGTTGCAAAAACAGGCTTTCGCCCCAGCCGGGGTGGGCCACGATCACATCGGGCACAAAGCCTTGTTCGCGCATTTGGACGGCCGCTTGCCAGGTGGCTTGGCCGCGCAGGGTTTTGACTTCCAGATCGGCCACCCAGCGGTGCGTGCCTTGGCCAGGGCGGCCTGCCACGGCATAACGCACCAGCGCCACGCCGGGGATAGGCGGGCAAGCGTTGAGGTGCAGGGCCACCACGCGGTGACCTTGGCGCGCCATGGCAGGGGCCAGGTGCTTGAACTGGCCTGGAAAGTTCTGGTGGACGAAAAGGATGTTCATGGGGATCTGAGAAAACTGAATCATTGCACGGCAAAACCCGACCCAAATGATGACGCTGTGACGCCATGCCTGCACGGCTTGGGCAAACGGTTGTGCAGGGCAGCTGCCTGGGGCGGTGTGTGGTTTGTCAATCCCGTAAGCGACCAAATTCAATACATTTGTTCAGCTATTTTTGAAAAATTTTCACTTTAAATTTGATTTTAAAAGGGTTTTTACCAAGTTTTTTAGTGGCGTTTTGGCCTAAATTGAATATGTCAGACCTCGGTGACCTGGGGTTTTTCAAAGCCAAGCAACCACCGAATGAAAAAATCGGCAACAGGAGATCAACGTGAAAATAACCCGACTCAGTGCTGCCTTGCTCGCAGCAACCTTGGCCACCGGGGCTTATGCCCAGGCCGGCAAGGACAACCTCAACACGATGAAGCAGATGAAGGTCGCCACGACCGATCTGAACATCCCCGTGGTGCCGCAAACCGGCCGCAATGCCGACGCCATCCGCAACAACCTGAAGAAAATCAAGCTGCCCGAGGGCTTCAAGATCGAGCTGTTTGCCGTGGTGCCCGATGCGCGCCACATGGCCATTGCACCGTCCACCAACATGCTGTTTGTGGGCACGCGCAAAACCACCGTCTGGGCCGTGACCGACCGCAACAGCGACGGCATTGCCGATGAGGTGAAGTCCTTTGCGCCCTCGCTCAACTTCAAGGTGCCCAACGGCGTGTGCTGGACCAAAGACGGCTTTTTGATCGTGGCCGAGCACAACCGCGTGCTGAACTTCCCCGCCGCCGAGTTTTTCTATGAAGGCCCCGATGTGGCGGTGATCGAGGTCGTGCCCCAGGGCAAACTGATCCCCACCGAGCACGAGTCTTACAACCACGGTGCCCGCACCTGCCGCGTGGGTCCGGACGGCAAGCTGTACTTGACTTTGGGCCAACCCTTCAACGTGCAGCCCGCCGACAAAGTCGATGAGTTCAACCGCTTGGGCATTGGTGGCATTGTGCGCATGGACCCCTTTAGCGGCGGTGGCCGTGAGGTGTTCAGCATCGGCATGCGCAACTCGGTGGGCCAAGACTTCAACCCCAAGGACGGCACGCTGTGGTGGACCGACAACCAAACCGACGGTTTGGGCAACGATGTGCCGCCCGGCGAGTTGAACCGCTCCACCAAAAAGGGTGAGCATTTTGGTTACCCCTACTGGAACGGCAAGTTCAAGGTGGCCGGCACATCGGCTGCGCCGGACCTCAAGGACATGAAAGAGCCCGCCAACGCGGTGTTCCCTCAGGTCGAGTTCCCTGCCCACCAGGCGCAGTTGGGCATGACGTTCTACACCGGCAACAAGTTCCCCGCCAAGTACCGTGGAGGCATCTTTGTGGCCGCGCACGGCTCATGGAACCGCAGCCCTGCCAGTGGTGCGCTCATCAACTTTGTCTCGCTCAAAGCCGATGGCACAGCCGACAAGTCTGAGGTCTTTGCCGAAGGTTGGTTGAGCCCTGAAACCGGTACCTACATGGGTCGCCCAGTCGACGTGGCCGTCATGAAAGACGGCTCTATGCTGATTTCAGACGACTTCGTGGGTGCGATTTACCGCGTGACTTACGGCAATTGATGCCGCTTTGAACCCAGGCACCCGCTTCGCAGCGGGTGCCTTTTTTACTCATGAAAAGATGCCACATGTTGTTGAACTCCCCTTTGAAAATGTGCACTTGGGCCATCGCATGGGCTGTGTTGGCGGCAGCTTGGTCAACAGCCCAAGCCGCTGACGCCAAAGCGGGCCAAGTCAAGGCCAATATGTGCGTGACTTGTCACGGCGCGTATGGTTTGTCCACCATGCCCAACGCCCCCCATCTGGCGGGGCAACCGGCCATCTACATTGAAGAGCAGCTCAAACAATACCGCAGCGGCAAACGCGCCAACGAGGTGATGGCGGTGATGGCCAAACCCTTGACGGACAGTGAAATCGAAAATTTGGCGGCTTGGTACGCCTCGATCCCGATCGAGGTTGGACAGCCGCGCTGAAAGCTTTTTGCCTGATGCGGTGGTGCGCAACTGGTCGCGCTACCTGTTACGCCACTTGTTACGCCACCCGTAGCGTCACCCTTGCGCCGTCTCTTCCACCTTCGGTCGAATAGATGGGGCCGATGCCCCTGAATTCATTGTCTGTCACACCCGAAAGCAGTCCCCATGAACACGTCATTTCGCCCGCACTTGTCGCCCTTGTTGCTGCCCATGCTTCGCCCGGTGGCCTTGGCTGTGGGGCTGTTGTGCCTGGCCAGCGCGCATGCGCAAAACGCAGATGAGCCCGCTGCGCTGACCGATGCCGGTGCCTTGTCGCCCATGGTGGTGACTGCTGAGCGCGCCAGCGGCGGCGTGTGGCGCGGAGCGGGCTCGGTGGACGTGGTCGAGGGCGATGCGCTGCGCGAGGGCCAAGCCCAGGTCAATTTGTCTGAAAGCTTGGGCCGTGTGCCGGGCTTGGTGATCCGCAACCGGCAAAACTACGCCCAGGACTTGCAAATTTCGGTGCGCGGCTACGGCGCCCGTGCCACCTTTGGCGTGCGCGGCGTGCGTTTGTTTGTCGACGGCATCCCGGCCAGTGCGCCCGACGGCTCGGGCCAAGCGGCCAATTTTCCGCTGGGCAGCGCCGACCGCATCGAGGTCGTGCGCGGCCCGATGGCGGCGCTGTACGGCGCTTCGTCGGGTGGCGCATTGCTGCTCTATACTGAAGACGGCCAACGGCCTGCGCAGTGGCGCACCGGTTTGGTGGCGGGTTCGGACGGTCTGTGGCGCTTGTCCACCCAGGCCGCAGGCCAAACCGGCACAGCGCAAGAGCCTGGCTGGTCCTACGCGCTGGACCTGAGCCGGTTTGAAACCGACGGCACGCGGCCCCAGTCGGCGGCCGACCGCAGCACAGCCAATTTGAAACTCTCTCGCCCACACCAAGGCGGCCGCACGGTGCTGGTGTTCAACCGGCACAGCAGCTTTGCGCTGGACCCGCAGGGCCTTGACCGCGCTGCGTTTGACCTTAACCCTGAGCAAACCAATGCCGGTGCGTTGGAATACAACACCCGCAAATCAGTGGCACAGACCCAATTGGGTCTGGCCTTCGAGCAAGCGTTGGGCAACGGGCACAAACTGGAGTTGATGGGCTACGGTGGCCAGCGCCAAGTGGTGCAGTACCAATCCATCGCGCCCGGGGCACAGGCCGCGCCGGGCAGCTCGGGCGCAGTGATCGACCTGGACCGTGACTACTGGGGCTGGAACGCCCGCTGGCGGCACGAGCGAGAGTGGCAAGGTGGGCGTTTGTCGCTGAGCGCCGGGGTGGCCGCAGACCACCAAAGCGACAACCGCAAAGGCTATGAAAACTTCATCGGCACCACCGTGGGCGTGCAGGGCAAACTGCGCCGCGACGAGCTCAACCGCGCCCAAACGCTGGACCCGTATGTGCAAGCTGAGTGGCGCACAGAAGGCCTGACGCTCATGGGGGGCGTGCGCCAGACCCGCACCGACTACGAATCGAATGACCGCTACATCGTGGGCAACAACAAGGACGACAGCGGCCGCAAGGATTACCAATCCACCTTGCCGGTGGTAGGCGCGCGTTGGCAGATCGACCCGACATTGCAAGCCTTTGCCAGCATCGGCAAAGGCTATGAAATCCCCACCCTCAACGAAGTGGCCTACCGCAGCGGTGGGGTGTCGGGCTTCAATACCGAACTCAACGCCGCCCGCAGCACCAGTGCCGAACTGGGCCTGCGCGGCCGCGCCGACACATTGCGCTGGAGCGCCACGGCCTTTGACATCCGCACCGACGACGAGATCGTGGTACAAAACAACACGGGCGGTCGCACCACGTTCCAGAATGCCGGGCGCACCCTGCGCCAAGGTCTGGAGCTGGCGGGCGAATGGCGCACCGGTCCCATCACACTCACATCGGCCTACACCCGGATGCGGGCTAACTACCAAGATGCCTTCATGACCTGCGTGGTCACCTTGTGCCCCAACGTGAACGCGCCGGTGCGAGTGCCTGCGGGCAACCAGATCCCCGGTTTGCCCAAGCAGCAACTGTTTGCGCAAGCGGCCTGGGACACGGGCTGGGCGGGCAGCCGGGTGACGCTGGAGGCGCGGCATGTGGGGCGCGTGATGGTCAACGACCTGAACACTGACGCAGCGGCGGCGCACACCGTGTTCAACCTGGGCGTGCAGTTCAAGCAAGAGCGGGGCGACTGGACGCTTCGAGAGTTCGTTCGGGTGGACAACCTGAGCGACCAAAAGCACGCGGGCTCGGTGATCGTGAACGATGGCAACAAGCGTTTCTTTGAGCCGGGACCGGGACGCAAATTGCTGCTGGGGCTGGAGGCGCAGCGCCGGTTCTGAAGGGGGCCTGCGCCAGGTCGGTCTTTTTGGGCTTGCGCTGCCCCGGCTTGGCCGGACTGTCAGCCAAGCCCCTGCTCAGCCCCGTTAAGATCCTTGCTTTTGAGTCTCCCCACTTTCAAGGAACAAAAAGCATGAGCATCCAGACCGTAGGCATCGTTGGCGCAGGCACCATGGGCCACGGCATCGCACAGACCTGTGCGGTGTCGGGCATGCAGGTGGTGATGGTCGACATCTCCGACGCGGCCGTGGCCAAGGGTCTGGCCAGCGTGGCCAGCAGCTTGGACCGCTTGGTCAAAAAAGAAAAAATCAGCGAGGCCGACAAGGCCGCAGCGCTGGCCCGCATCCAGGGCTCCAGCAACTACGACGACCTGAAAAGTGCCCAACTGGTGATCGAGGCGGCGACCGAAAACCACGAGCTGAAAATCAAAATCTTGCAGCAGCTCGACGGCCTGCTGGCCCCGGGCGTGATCATCGCATCCAACACCTCGTCGATCTCCATCACCCAGTTGGCCGCCGCCACGCAGCGCGCCGACCGCTTCATTGGCATGCATTTTTTCAACCCCGTGCCCATGATGGCGCTGGTGGAAATCATCCGTGGCCTGCAGACCAGCGACGCCACCCACGACGCGGTGCACGACATGGCGCTGGCGCTGGGCAAGACCCCGATCACCGTGAAAAACGCTCCCGGTTTTGTGGTCAACCGCATCCTGGTGCCCATGATCAACGAGGCCTTTTTTGTGCTGGGCGAAGGCTTGGCCGAGGCCGAGGCCATCGACGCGGGCATGAAGCTCGGCTGCAACCAGCCGATAGGCCCGCTGGCGCTGGCCGACATGATTGGCCTCGATGTGTGCCTGGCCGTGATGGAGGTCTACCTCAAAGAGTTCGGCGACAGCAAATACCGCCCCAGCCCCTTGCTCAAAGAAATGGTGGCTGCGGGCCGCCTGGGTCGCAAGACTGGGCAGGGCGTCTACAAGTACTGAGCAGCTTTGCGGGCAGCGACGCGGCAGTTCGCTGGTGTCGCATGAACAGCCATGGATGGCCACGCTTCGCTCGCCATGACGCAATCCGTGACGCAGGCCGTGACGCAATCCGTGACGCAATCCGTGCCGCAGGCCGTGCCGCAGGCCATGCCGCAGGCCATGCCGCAGGCCATGCCGCAGGCCATGACGCATGCCGTGCCGCAATCCGTGCCGCAATCCGTGCCGCAGGCCATGCCGCTCGTTTTGCGCAAAGGGTGTGAACGTGTCAGCCTGTCACCCGTGCGAAAGGCCTATCGGGCGCCGCGCTCTAGCATCCAGCCATGAACACCAGCGCCCACCCCGAAGGCCAGATCGACTGCAGCGTGCACGGTGCCGTCCTGCAAATCTGCATCAACCGCCCGGCCAAGCGCAATGGCTTCACGCCCAAAATGTTCCGCGAGTTGGGCGAGGCCTACACCCGGCTCGACGACGACCCCGCCTTGCGTGTGGGCGTGCTGTGCGCGGCGGGCGCGCATTTCACTGCGGGGCTGGATTTGCCCACCATCGCCCCCCTGATGCAGCGCGGCGAAAAAGCCGTGCCCTTGGGCTTGGTCGATCCTCTGAATTTGGGCATGGAGGGGTATCGGCGCCGCGTCAAGCCCATGGTGGCGGCGGTGCAGGGCATCACCTACACGCTGGGCATCGAGCTGATGCTGGCGGCCGACATCGTGGTGGCGGCCGACGACTGCCGGTTCTCGCAGCTGGAGGTGCAGCGTGGCATCATGGCCACGGGCGGCGCGACCTTGCGCATGGCCGAGCGGGCAGGTTCGGGCAACGCGCTCTTGCATCTGCTCACGGGCGATGTGTTTGACAGCGCCGAAGCCCTGCGCCTGAACTTTGTGCAAAAGGTGGTGCCTGCTGCGGGCCTCTTGCCCGAGGCCATGCGCATCGCCGAATTGATCGCCGCGCAAGCCCCGCTGGCGGTGGTGGCCACGCGGCAAAACGTGCTCAAAGCGGTGGAGCAAGGCCCGCTGGTGGCCATGCACGACTTTTTGCCGGTGCAGCAGCGCCTCTCGCGCAGCGAAGACGCGGCCGAGGGCGTGCGCTCGTTTGTGGAAAAGCGCGCTGCCCGCTTCACCGGGCAGTGAGGCCGCACTTGCCCAGCGGCAGGCTTGTCCGCAGCGGCGACAGGCCGTGCCCCACAATCGGTGCATGACCGACACGAATGCTTTGCACCCCTACGCCGAACTCACCCCCGACCGGGTGATGGACGCCTTGCAGGACTTGGGGCTGTGGCCCGATGGCCGTTTGTTGGCGCTCAGCTCTTACGAAAACCGCGTCTACCGCGCCCACCTGGACGAGCCGGTGCAAGGCGCACAGGCGGTGGTGCTCAAGTTTTACCGGCCCGGCCGCTGGAGTCCGGCGCAAATTCAAGAAGAGCACGACTTTGCCGCCGAGCTGCTGGCGGCCGAAGTGCCGGTGGTGGCCCCCATGCGGCTGCATGGCCAGACCTTGCACCAAAGTGCGGGCTTTGATTTCTCGGTCAGCCCCTTGCGCGGTGGTCGCCCGCCGGAGCTCGATGACTTTGAAGTGCTGGAATGGACAGGCCGCTTTCTGGCCCGCATCCACACCGTGGGCGCGGCCAAGCCCTTTGCGCACCGCCCCACGCTCGATGTGCAGACCTTTGCGCTCGAACCTGCCCAGTGGCTGCAAACCCACCAGATGATTCCGCTGGAAGTCGAGCGCGAATGGCGCGAGGCCTTGGTGCCCGCGTTGGCCTTGATCGAACAAGCTTTTGCCCAAGGGGTCGCAGGCCGCCGCCTGATTCGTCTGCATGGCGACTGCCACCCGGGCAACATCTTGTGGACACCGGCTGAGCTGCCCGGTGGCGGCCCGCACTTTGTGGATTTGGACGATGCCCGCATGGGCCCGGCGGTGCAAGACCTGTGGATGTTGCTGTCGGGCGAGCGCTTGCAACGCACGCAGCAGCTGTCGGCCTTGCTCGACGGGTATGAGCAGGTGCGCGACTTTGACCGCGCCGAGCTGCAGCTGATCGAGCCGCTGCGCACCTTGCGCCTGATCCATTACAGCGCCTGGCTGGCACGGCGTTGGGAAGACCCGATTTTTCCGATCAACTTTCCGTGGTTTGGCACGCCCGACTACTGGCGCGGCCAAGTGCTGATGCTGCAAGAGCAGGTCGAGCAAATGCAGGCGCAGCCCTTGGTGGTGTGAGTTCAGCGGCGTGCAGGCACCACGCCCAGCGCCATGGCGCAGCCAATCAGCGCGGGTTGTTCGGCCCGGATCACGTAAGTCGGAATGCCTTGCATGTAATTGACGAAGCGCCCTTTGGCTTCAAACGCGGCCCGAAAACCCGATTGCGCAAAGTAGTCACCCAAGCGGCCAATGACCCCACCACCAATGTAAATGCCGCCGCGTGCGCCCAGCGTCAGGGCCAGGTTGGCGGCGGTGTTGCCCAGCAAACTGCACATGCGTTCCAGAGCCTCCTCGCAGGCCACATCGTTTGCGGCCAGGGCACGTTCGGTCACCTGCGCGGCCACCAGTGTCTCGGCTTCGGTGCCGTTCAGCACGCAAACGGCGCGGTACAGGTTTTCGAGCCCCATGCCCGAGATGGCGCGCTCGGCCGACACATGGGGGTGGGTGCGCCACAAAATGCGTAAGATGTCGGCCTCGCGCGCGCAGGTGGGCGACAAGCTCACATGCCCGCCTTCCCCCGCAATGGGCACCCAGTCGCCACGGCGTGAGCGCACCAGCGATGACACACCGAGGCCGGTGCCGGGGCCGATCAGGCCTTTGGGCGCATCCGGCACCGGCTCGCCCGAGCCGATCTGTTCCAAATCACGGCCTTGCAGTGCCGGTGCCGCCATGGCCATGGCCTCCCAGTCGTTGAGCATGAGCAGGCTGCTCAGTCCCAGTTGTTGGCGCGTGGCTTCGATGGAGAACTGCCAGTGGTTGTTGGTCATCTTCAGCACATCGCCGTCGATGGGGTTGGCCATCGCGATGCAAGCCTGGCGCACAGGGGCTTGGCCCACGCTTTGCAGATAGGTGCGTGCGGCGGCTGCCAGATCGGGGAACTGCCCAGTGGGCAAAGTCAGCTCATGCGTGATGGCAGAGCCGTCGCCGTGTACCAGTGCAAATCGGGCATTGGTGCCGCCAATGTCGCCCAGCAAGCGGGGACCGTGGTCTGGGTGTTGGGTGCTCATGGATAAAGGCTGGGTGGGGTGAAAAAGAGGGCGGTTTAGGCCAGCGGCTGCGACGCCTGCCGCGCGCCCCATGGCGGTCCAAGCGTATCAGGCCCGCAAGCGTTTGCAGCCGAAAAAGTTAGCCAGCGGTTTCTGGCGCGGGCAGCTCGGGGGCCAAGGGCAGTTGAACCCGTACCCGCAAACCGTGGGGCAGCACCTCAGCGAGTTCAACCTGGCCGTTGTGCCGCTCCACAATTTCTTTCACGATGGGCAGCCCCAAGCCGCAGCCATTGCCCGCGTCGGTGGCGCGCACAAAACGCTCCAACACCCGGGCGCGGTCTGCTGGGGCAATGCCTGGCCCGTTGTCACTGACTTCCAGCAGTGCATGGGCAGGGGCATGGGCAGGGTTTAGGGTCTTGTCTGAGGCCGCTTGTGTGGTCACCCGCACCGTGACCTGACTGTTGGCCCCGGCGTATTGCAAGGCGTTGTCAATCAGGTTGCTTAAGGCCTCGCGCACCAGCAGTTCATTGGCTTCAATCCAAACCGGTGCGGTGGCACGGTCATCCAGGCCCAGGTCAATGTGTGCACGCAGGGCGCGTGGCACCCATTCGGCGGTGAGGGCTTGTGCCATGCGCTGCAGATCAAAACGTTTGCGGTCTTGGGCCATGACCGATTCGGGCTCGGCCCGTGCCAGGGTCAGCAACTGATTGACAAGATGGGCGCTGCGCGTGGCACTGTCGTGCACGCGTTGCAAACGGGCGCGCAGTTCAGGGTCGGACGTGGACTGCAAGGCGATTTCGGTTTGGCTTTTGAGGCCTGCCAAAGGGGTGCGCAGCTGGTGCGCAGCGTCACCAATGAAACGCTTTTGTGTGGCCACCGTGTTTTGCACCGCTGCCAACAAGGTGTTGATGGCGGTCGCCAGCGACCACAGCTCGCGTGGGGCCGAGGCCAGTTGCAAAGGGGCCAGGTCGGTCGGGGCACGGCCTTCGACTTGCTGGCGTAGGCGCACCAATGGCGACAAACCGGCACGAATGCCCAGCCACACGATCAGTGTCATCAACAGCACCAGACTGGACATGGGCAGCAGCATGTCCACCAAAATTCGGCGTGCCAGTTCTTCGCGGTTCGCGCTGCTGCGGGCCACTTGCACCAGCATGGTTTGGGGCGCTGCTTTGTCGTCGCCGAAACGCAAATAAAGCGCCACCACACGCAGCGCTTGCCCCTCGGGCAAAGGCTGCTTGGCTGTGCTGGCCGAGGGCATCTGCCCATCGTAAAAATAGGGGTGGTCAAAGCGGTAGGTGATGGCACCCGTGCGCTGGGCCGATGGGGCCATGTGGCCCACAGGCGCGGGCAGGGCCTGGTTGCCCAAAATGAATTGGCCCGGCGGCGTGCTGACCGTGTACAACAGCCGGTCCTCGGGGTCTGCCTCCAACACGTCTTGGGCGGCTTTGGGAAAGTCGATCAACAAACCGTTGCCAATGGGTTTGAGTTGTCTGGCCAAGGATCGACTGGCCTGCAGCAAACTGGCGTCGATGGCCTGGTTGGCATAGCCAGCAGCGAACTTGTAGGTGGCGACCCCACCGGCCATCCACAGCACCAATTGCGGCAACAGCAACCACAGCAGCAATTGACGGCCCAGCGACACCCCGGCTTGGCCCGAAGGCAAACTCGCTGGGGGTGTGGCACCTGTGAAGGGCATGTGCTTTAGGCCTCGGTTTCCAGCAAATAGCCCAGACCGCGCACGGTGCGAATGACCAGGCGTGCGCCTTCCAGTTTGCGGCGCAGGCGGTGGATGTAAACCTCAATGGAATTACCCCCCCCGGTCTCGCCGCCTTCTTCGGACCAGGCTTGGTGAATTTGCTCTTTCGTGACCACGCTGTTACGCTGGTTGACCAACAACGCCAGCAAAGTCCATTCACGCCCACTCAGCTCCATGGGCTCACCCAACACGATGGCGCGGCGCGTGGCTTTGTCCAGCGTCAACGCACCTGCCAGCGCGGGGGTGTTGGCCGGTTGGCTGCGCCGCAGCAAGGCCTGCAAGCGGGCCAGCAATTCGGGAAAGTCAAAGGGCTTGCTCACGTAATCGTCGGCCCCCGCCTGGAGGCCCGCCACCCGGTCGTCCAGTGCGTCACGCGCCGTCAGCAGCAGCACGGGCAAGCTGGGCTGGGTTTGGCGCACATGCTGCAAGACCGCCAAGCCATCGAGCATGGGCAGGCCAATGTCCAGCACCGCGATGTCAAAAGCTTGTTTGTGCAGCAAATAGTCGGCCACCGCACCGTTGGGGGCGTGTTCCACCAAAAAACCGGCCCCGCCCAACTGGGTTTGCAGGGCATCGGCCAGCATGGCGTCGTCTTCAGCGAGCAGCAATTTCATGGCGACAAGCTTAATGGATTGTTCAGCAGGCAGGCCCACTGCGGCCTGCATGAGGCCTCAGGGTATAACCTAATGTTAATAAATTAATGAAATATTAATATTCGCCTGTCGAGGTCGATCAAGGCCGATCCGCCCCTCCTCGCACATCAACACAGGGCCTTCTAAGGCCCGAACAGGGAGACTTTGATGACAACTTTAAAAATGTTCCAGCGTTCCACCGTGGTGAGCGCCGCCGTTTTGGCTTTTGCAGCCCATGCGGGTGAAGTCGAAGTGCTGCACTACTGGACCAGCGGTGGCGAGGCCAAATCGGCCGCAGCCCTGAAAGCCACGATGCAAGCCAAGGGCCACACCTGGAAAGACTTTGCCGTGGCCGGTGGCGGGGGTGACAACGCCATGACCGTGCTCAAGTCGCGTGTGGTCTCGGGCAATGCGCCTGCGGCCGCCCAAATCAAAGGCCCCGCTTTGCAAGAGTGGGCGGCCGAAGGCGTGTTGGCCAACATCGACGACGTGGCCAAGGCGGAAAAGTGGGACAGCTTGTTGCCCCCCGTGGTCGCCAACGTCATGAAATACAAGGGCAACTACATTGCCGCCCCAGTGAACGTGCACCGCGTGAACTGGTTGTGGACCAGCAACGCCGCGTTCAAAAAAGCCGGTGCCAAAGTGCCGACCAACTGGGATGAGTTCTTTGTCGCGGCCGAAGCCTTGAAAAAAGCCGGCATCGTTCCCGTGGCGCACGGTGGCCAAAACTGGCAAGACTTCACCACCTTTGAGAGCGTGGCGCTGGGCGTGGGGGGTGCGGACTTCTATAAAAAAGCCTTGGTGCAATTGGACCAGGCCACATTAACAGGCCCGACCATGGCCAAGGTGCTTGACACCTTCAAGAAGGTCAAGACTTACACCGACAAAAACGCCCCGGGCCGTGACTGGAACCTGGCCACGGCCATGGTCATCAAGGGCGAGGCGGGCATGCAGTTGATGGGGGACTGGGCCAAGGGTGAATTTGTCGCTGCAGGCAAAAAACCGGGCGCCGACTTCGGCTGCGCTGCCGCACCGGGAACGTCCAAGTCCTTCACTTTCAACGTGGACTCGTTTGCCATGTTCAAGCTGAAAAACGAGGACAACACCAAGGCCCAAAAAGACCTGGCCTCGGCCATCATGTCAAACGACTTTCAAGAAGTGTTCAACCTGAACAAGGGCTCTATTCCGGTGCGCCTGAACATGAATCTGGCCAAGTTTGACGACTGCGCCAAGCTCAGCGCCAATGACTTTGTGGCGACAGCCAAAAACGGGGGGCTGGTGCCATCGGTGGCGCACGGCATGGCCATTGGTTCGGCCACATCTGGTGCCATTCAAGACGCCGTCAGCCAGTTCTGGAACGACGACAAGATGAGCAGCAAAGACGCGCAAAGCAAGATCGCTTCGGCCGCCAAGGTCAAGTGAGTTGCGAGCCCACCCCCGGGTGGGCTTGTGCCACCCCAGTGCGCCATGGGGCTGGCCCCTGCTGTTGTGAGCACATTTTTCTGAGGTCTCGAAAGCCTTTGCCCTGAGCTTTCATTCGCCACCAGGCTGCGAGCCACAAGCTTGTAGCCCGTGTCGGCTCCCGATTGGATCACCCATGTCTGCACCCTCAAGCTTGCAAGCCGGTTGGCTACCCAAGTTGGTCATCGCGCCCAGCTTTGTGGTGTCGCTGTTGTTCATTTATGGCCTGATGGCTTGGAACGGCTACCTGTCGGTGTCTGCCTCGCGCCTTTTGCCCAACTACGAGTTTGTGGGTCTGCAGCATTACGCCGCACTGCTGGAGAGCGACCGCTTTCATGTGGCCATGACCAATATGGCGGTGTTTGGCACCTTGTTCATTGGCGGGGCCATGGCGCTGGGTGTGCTGCTGGCCATCTTGCTGGACCAAAAAGTGCGCGGCGAAGGCGTGTTGCGCACGATTTACCTGTACCCCATGGCGATCTCTTTCATCGTCACCGGCACGGCTTGGAAGTGGATGCTCAACCCCGGCCTTGGGCTGGAGCATTTGATGCACAGCTGGGGTTTCACGGGTTTCAGTTTTGACTGGATTGTTCAGCAAGACATGGCGATTTACTGCGTGGTCATCGCCGGTGTCTGGCAAAGCGCTGGCTTTGTCATGGCCTTGTTTTTAGCGGCACTGCGCGGCATCGACGACTCGATCATCAAAGCCGCGCAAGTGGACGGCGCGAGCTTGCCGGTGATTTACTGGCGCATCATTTTGCCCAGCCTGGGGCCGGTGTTTTTCAGCACCTTGTTGGTGGTGGCGCACTTGGCCATCAAGAGTTTCGACTTGGTGATGGCGCTGACTGCTGGTGGGCCCGGTTACGCCACCGATTTGCCGGCCACTTTCATGTACACCACCGCTTTCACACGCGGCCAGATCGGCGTCGGCGCGGCCAGTGCCACGGTGATGTTGGCCACGGTGGCGGCGATTGTGGTGCCTTACCTTTATTCTGAATTGCGGGGCAAGCGATGAACCGCCTGAATTTTCACCGGGTGATTCTGTGGGCCATGCTGCTGCTGTTTGCGGCCTGGTTTTTGGTGCCGCTGTACGTGATGCTGACCACCTCGCTCAAAGACGCCGAGCAACTGCGCACGGGCAACTTGCTGAGCCTGCCCACCGCGCCCACGCTGGACGCCTGGTTCAAGGCCTGGGGCAGCGCTTGCACAGGGGTGCAGTGCGAGGGATTGAAGCCGTTCTTCTGGAATTCCATGCTCATGGTCGTGCCGGCGGTGCTGGTGTCCACCTTGATCGGTTCGCTCAACGGCTATGTGTTGAGCAAATGGAAATTCCGTGGCAGCGAAACCCTGTTTGCTTTCATGCTGTTTGGCGTGTTCATGCCCATGCAGGTCGTGCTCTTGCCCATGAGCCAGGTGCTGGGCTGGTTGGGCGTGGCCAGCTCGGTCTGGGGTTTGATGCTGGTGCATGTGGTGGCGGGCATTCCATCGACCACGCTGTTTTTCCGCAACTACTACATCGGCTTGCCTGACGAACTCATCAAGGCGGCGCAGCTGGACGGCGCGGGTTTTTGGATGATTTTTCGACGCATCGTTTTGCCGCTGTCTTTGCCGATTCTGGTCGTGACCTTGATCTGGCAGTTCACCAACATTTGGAACGACTTTTTGTACGGCGTGGTGTTCTCGGGCGCGGACAGCAAACCCATCACCGTGGGCCTGAACAACCTGGCCAACACGTCGAGCGCCGTCAAGGAATACAACGTGGACATGGCCGCCGCCTTGATCGCGGCATTGCCCACCTTGTTTGTGTACGTGGTGGCCGGAAAATATTTTGTGCGCGGCCTGACGGCTGGCGCGGTCAAGGGTTAAAGGAAAAAGAACATGGGCGCTCTGGCCATACGCAACATCCACAAGACCTACAACGACAAGGTCCACATCCTCAAAGGCATTGACCTGGAGATTGAGGCCGGTGAATTTTTGATTTTGGTCGGGCCGTCTGGCTGCGGTAAATCGACCTTGTTGTCGATGATCGCGGGCCTGGACCATCCCAGCAGCGGCAGCATCCACATCGGTGCGCGTGAGGTGACGAACCTGCCCAGCAAGGACCGCGACATCGCCATGGTGTTTCAAAGCTACGCGCTGTACCCCAACATGACGGTGGCACAAAACATCGCCTTTGGTCTGGAAATTCGCAAAGTGCCCAAGGCCGAACGCAAGCTGGCGGTGGACCGTGTGGCGGCCATGCTGCAAATTGGCCATCTGCTGGACCGCAAGCCGGGCCAGCTATCAGGCGGGCAGCGTCAGCGCGTGGCCATGGGCCGTGCCCTGGCGCGTGACCCCAAGCTGTTTTTGTTTGACGAGCCGCTGTCCAACCTGGACGCCAAGCTGCGCGTGGAAATGCGCGCCGAAATCAAACTCTTGCATCAGCGCACAAAAACCACCACCGTCTACGTGACACACGACCAGGTCGAGGCCATGACCTTGGGCGACCGCATCGCGGTGATGAAAGACGGCTGTGTGCAACAGTTCGGCACGCCGAGCGATATTTACAACCATCCGGCCAACCGCTTTGTGGCCGAGTTCATTGGTTCGCCCGCCATGAACATGCTGGACGCGCTGCGCGTGGGTGATGTTTTGACGGCTCACGGTGTAGAACTGGCCATCACCGATGCGCAGCGCGCTGCGGTGCAGTCCCATGCAGATACCGATTTCGTCTACGGCCTGCGCCCCGAAAGCATCGGCTTTGCGGCGCAGGGTCTACCGGGCAAGCTCAGCATGATCGAGCCCACCGGCCCTGAAACCTACGCCACGGTGGACACGGCAGCGGGCAAACTCACCGCCCGCGTGCCGGGGGTGCTGCAAGCCGCAGTGGGTGATGCGGTGCACCTGCAATGGCAGCCTGAACAGGCGCATTTGTTTGACCGGGCCAGTGGCGAGCGGGTGGGGTGAGGGTGTGTGCATGGTTTGGGCGCTTCAGCCCGTACTTGGTGCAATCTTTCCGATGTCTTGCCAACCCCAAACCTGCACACCCTCTCGCTGATAGGAGACGGTCCCGCCGTACACCAAGGATGCTTGGATGCTGTCGTCGCCTGCAAACTTCTGCCATTTCTTCAAGCCATCGGTCCAGTCGCTAGCATAGGTGGTGCCCGACTTGATTTCGAGCGCTTGCAGTCCTTGGCCGCTTTCGATCAACACATCGACTTCATGCCCCACATGGTCTCGCCAAAAGTACAGGTCTAAAGCTTGGCCAGCATTGAGGCGCTGCTTCATCAATTCGCTGATGACATAGGTTTCAAACAAGGCCCCGCGCGCGGCATGGGTGTCCAGGGTGGATGCGTCGCGGATGCCCAACAGCCAGGCGGCCAAGCCCACATCGCAAAAGTAGAGTTTGGGTGTTTTCACCAGCCGCTTGCCAAAGTTGCGGTGGTGCGGTTGGAGCAGGGTGACGATATAACTGGCTTCCAGCACCGACAGCCATTGTTTGGCCGTCACTGCGGTGATGCCGCAATCGGCCCCCAATGACGAGAGATTGAGCAATTGGCCTGTTCGGGCGGCGCACATTTTGACAAAGGTCTGAAACTGCGTCAGATCGCGCACAGCGATCAGTTGCCGCACGTCGCGTTCCAAGTAGGTGGCGATGTAGTTGGCAAACCAGTCTGGCGGCGCAATGTCGCGGTCGTACAGTGCGGGGTAGCCGCCTTGAAACAAGGTGGCGTTCAAGTCGCTGGGCGCTTTGCCTGCTGCCATCAATTCCGCTGCGCTCAGGGGTAGCAGCTCAACCCGACCCACCCGGCCTGCCAGCGTTTGTGTGATGCCCGCGAGCAAGTCAAATTGCGCCGAGCCCGTGAGGACAAAGTCGCCCATGATGCCGCGCTCGTCCACCCAGCCCTGCAGCCACGACAGCAATTCGGGGCAGCGCTGCACTTCGTCCAGAATCGCGCCCCTGGGAAAGCGTTGCAAAAAACGCTTGGGGTCACGCAGCGCGAACTCTCGCTCATCGGGGTTTTCCAGCGACACATAAGGCTTGTCCTTGAAAACCGATTTGGCCAAGGTGGTTTTGCCCGATTGACGAGGCCCTGTGAGTGCGATCACCGGAAAGCCTTTGGACAGGCGCTTCAGCGTGCTGGATGCGGTGCGCGGAATCATTTTTACAAATTTAAGTTTGAAACTTCGAATTGTAAGATTCTATGCTGCATATGGCTTTGGGGCCACTTTGAGGCAAAAAAGCCCCGCCAGATCACAGATCTGACGGGGCCTGGTTTTGAAAGACGACTGCGGTCTTAAGCCAGCAGCGCATTCACCCGCTTCACATAAGCCGCCGGGTCTGCGGGCAGGCCGCCTTCGGCCAGCAGGGCCTGGTCAAACAGGATGTGGGCCAGGTCGTGGAAATGCACTGAACCGTCGAGCTTTTTGACCAAGGCATGCTCGGGGTTGACTTCGAGCACGGGTTTGACTTCGGGGGCGCTTTGCCCGGCTTGCTTGAGCATGCGGGCCAGTTGCATGCTCATGCCGTCGTCGGTCACCACCAGACAGGCGGGGCTGTCCACCAAGCGGCTGGTCACGCGCACGTCTTCGGCTTTGTCTTTCAGGGCTTCTTTCAGTTTGGCCAACAGGGGCTTGAAGCTTTCGGCCGCGTCTTCGGCAGCTTTCTTTTCTTCTTCGTCTTGCAGCTTGCCCAAGTCAAACGCGCCCTTGGCCACGCTTTGCAGCGGTGTGCCGTCAAACTCGTGCACAAAGTTCAGCGCCCACTCGTCCACGCGGTCGGTCATCAGCAGCACTTCGATGCCTTTTTTCTTGAAGACTTCGAGTTGCGGGCTGTTCTTGGCGGCGGCCAGGTTGTCGGCGGTGATGTAGTAAATCGCGTCTTGGCCCTCTTTCATGCGGGCTTTGTAGTCGGCCAAACTCGTCATGCCCTTCACGCTCACGGTGTCATGGGTCGATGAGGCAAAACGCAGCAACTTGGACAAACGCGCCTGGTTGCCAAAGTCTTCGCCCAGGCCTTCTTTGAGCACCGCACCAAACTCGGCGTAGAACTTGGAATACTGGCCGAGCTTGGCTTTGTCCTCTTCGCTCAAAACGTCAGTGACTTCTTCGGACGCTTCAGGCGCTTTGTCGTGCTTGGCCAAATCTTCCAGCATCGACAACACACGGCGGGTGTTGCCTTCGCGGATGGCTTTCACGTCGCGGCTTTCTTGCAGCAGCTCGCGGCTCACGTTCAGCGGCAAATCGGCCGAGTCCACCACGCCCTTCACAAAGCGCAGGTAGCTGGGCATCAGCGCTTCGGCTTCGTCCATGATGAAGACGCGTTTCACATACAGCTTGATGCCGGCTTTTTTGTCGCGGTTCCACAGGTCTTGCGGGGCTTTGCTGGGGATGTAGAGCAGCTGGGTGTATTCGGTGCTGCCTTCCACGCGGTTGTGGGTCCAGGTCAGCGGGGCCTCAAAGTCGCGGCTGATCTGTTTGTAAAAGTCGGCGTATTGCTCGTCGCTGATGTCTTTTTTGGGGCGGGTCCACAAGGCGCTGGCTTTGTTGACGGTGTCCCACTCGCCGGTCTTGACCATGCCGCCGGGTTGGCGGCCTGCCTCTTCGTTGCTCGGGTCGATCAGCTCGCCGTCTTTCCACTCTTCCTTTTCCATCAAGATGGGCAAGCTGATGTGGTCAGAATATTTGCCAACGATTTCCTTGAGCTTCCAGGTGTTGGCGTAGTCCAGTGCTTCTTCGCGCAGGTGCAAGATCACGCTGGTGCCGCGTTCGGTGCGGGTGATGGTTTCGACTTCAAAGTCGCCCGTGCCACCGCTGAGCCAGCGCACGCCTTCGGCAGGCGTTGCGCCCGCGCGGCGGGTTTCCACGGTGATCTTGTCGGCCACGATGAAGCCCGAATAAAAGCCCACGCCAAACTGGCCAATCAGTTGCGCGTCCGACTTTTGGTCGCCGCTCAGCTTGCTCACAAAGTCCTTGGTGCCGCTCTTGGCAATCGTGCCCAGGTGGTCAATCGCCTCTTGGGCGGTCATGCCGATGCCGTTGTCGGTGATGGTCAGCGTCTTGGCCGTTTTGTCGAAGGAAAGTCGCACCTGCAAATCGGGTGCGTCCTCGTACAAACCGTTGTTGTTCAGCGCTTCAAAGCGCAGCTTGTCGCAGGCGTCCGAGGCGTTGGAGATCAGTTCGCGCAGAAAGATTTCTTGGTTGGAGTACAGCGAGTGGGTGACCAGGTGCAGCAGTTGTGCGACTTCGGCCTGAAAGGCATGGGTTTGTTTGCTCATATCAATTCAAA
Source organism: Limnohabitans sp. (assembly GCF_044361645.1). Lineage (GTDB taxonomy): Bacteria > Pseudomonadota > Gammaproteobacteria > Burkholderiales > Burkholderiaceae_C > Limnohabitans_A. The sequence continues at coordinate 38,694 of NZ_JBIKIL010000006.1, forward strand.
AGGGTTAAAAACAAAAGATACAAAAGATCTGAAAACCAAAACGTCTTACACTTTGGGGCATCTGGCGGGGTTTCAAGAGAAACGCGGCTTGAAGTTCAATGGATGGATTTTTTTGACCAGTACAGCACATGGGGCAAATGCTCAAAGTGGGCATCGCAGGTCAGCAATTGCGCGCTCTTGTTCAGAGCCGTGGCGTACACAATGGCATCTGCTGTCGCCAGCTTGTGGTCTTTGTGCAGCTGAGCTGCCAGCAGGGCAATCGAGGTGTCCAAGGGGACCACGACACACTCTTGGGTGTAAGCGATCACCTGATCGGCCTCATCATCGCCCACTTCGCGAAGCATCCATTTCGACAACTCCAGTTGAACCAGTGTTGGCACGATGCAGTGATGATTTTCAGGCAATTGCGATGCGATTTGCTGGCCCAAGGGTGATGCCATCAAGAACTCTATCCATGCCGATGTGTCCACCACGCAAAAAGAGCGCGAAGGCATCAGGCCCTGTCCTTGCGGTCGCGGTGGGCTTTGGATGTGGCGTTTTTGGCCAATCCTGCCAAATCCTGGAGTTCTGGCACGGGCATGAGGAGCATGCCTTTGCCTTTGGGAATGAAGACAAACTGCTGACCTGCCTGCCAAGCTTGCTCTTCACGAACGCCTTTGGGGATCGAAATCTGAAATTTGCTGGACAGGGTTGTGGTTGCAGACATGCGGGTGGACTCCATCGATCAATTTTTCGTAAGAATCCAAATTGTAAGCCTTGCCAGTGACGCATGACCAAGGGCGTTCAAAACGATTCGTTCGGCCCCAAATACCGCCAAGTCCCCGCAGGCATTTGCCCCAGCTGCACACCCCCCATGCGGATGCGTTTGAGGCCCACGACTTTCAGGCCGACTTGTTCGCACATGCGGCGGATTTGGCGCTTTTTGCCCTCGGTCAGCACAAAACGCAGTTGCTCCGGGTTTTGCCAGTCGACTTTGGCTATCTTGAGGGGCTTGCCGTCCAGGCTCAGGCCGTGGCGCAGGCGGGCCAATTGGGCCGGGGGGAAGACGGCTTGTACATTGGCGCTGACCCGGTCAAAGTCGCCAATCACGGTGAGCTGCTTGGCCTTGCCGCCATAGGTGGCGGATGCGGCTGCGGCGGCGGCGGTGTTTTCGTGGCCGGTGTAGGCCACACGCACCAGGTATTCTTTTTCCATCTCCGAGTCTTCGCCGATCAACTGGCGCGCCACGCGCCCGTCTTGCGTCAGCACCAGCAAGCCTGTCGAGTCGATGTCCAGCCGCCCAGCTGGGGCCAGGCCGCGCAGGTGCGGCGGTGTGAAGCGCAATTTGGACGGGTCACCGCCCCAGTGGCTGCGCGGGTTGATCAAGGTGATGGCGGGCTCGTGCCCGTCTTCGGCTTGGCCGCTCACATAGCCCATGGGCTTGTGCAAAAGAATAGTCACTTGCCGGTCTTGCTGTTGTTCGGCCGCTTTGTCGATGGTGATGCGATCCGACAGGGTGACCTGCTGCCCCATGCTGGCGGGCAGGCCGTTGACCTTGACCCAGCCTTGCTCAATCCAGGCATCGGCCTCTCGGCGTGAGCACATGCGCAACTCGGCCATGCGTTTGTTCAGGCGCGAGGTGCTGCTGGGCGCAGCGGCCTCGCCTTTGCCATCAGGTCGGGGGGCGCGTTGGAAAGCCGGGGGCTGGGTCATGGGGGCAGGGTCAAAAAAGGGAAAGGTCAAAAAAGGGCAAGGTCAAAAAAGGGCAAGGTCAAAAAAGGGCAAGCCCCAACGGGTTGCCGGCAAGCATGCAGTCCATTGTCCCTTTTTTTCTGATCTCAAAACTGAGCGGTGCGCAGCCCTTGCAGGTCCAAAATGCGCAGACCTCCATATTCGACGCGGATGAGCTGATGCGCCTCCAGCACGCGCAAGGCTTCGTTCACCCGCTGGCGCGACAGGCCTACCAAATAGGCCAGCTCTTGTTGGGTGATGCGCAGCACCTCGCCCACGCCTGAAAACAGCACCGGGTTGAACAGCGCGGCCAGGTGGCGCGCCAAGCGCAGCTCGGGGTTGGTCATGCGGTCCATCTCGCGGGCCGCGATGAACTGGCCCAGGCGCTCGTTGAGCTGCTGCATGATGAAGCGGTTAAAGCCCAGCGAGTGGTCGATCAGCCAATGAAAGGTCTCTAGCGGCATGCCGGCCACCAAGCTGGGGCGCAAGGCTTGTATGTTGTAGCGGTAGACCTCGCGTTTGAGGGCGGTGCCTTCACCAAACCAGCCGCCTGGCGGCACACCCGTGAAGGTCATGGTCTGGCCGCTGGCACTGTCGCTGCTCATTTTCAGCAGGCCCGAAATCACGCCAAACCAATAGGTCACGGGCCTTCCGACGCGGCAAACGTAGTCACCCACCTGAGGGTCGCTCACCACCAATTGCGGCACGATTTGCAAACGCTCTGAAGCGTGCAACAGGTGCAACCAAGGGATCTCTTGCAGCTCGGTTTCAGTGGGTGCGCGGCGGCGCTGAAGGACTGTTTTTTCTTTGGCCATGGAGCAGAAGGGTTTGTCAGCCCAAGGTCAGGAGGGCTAGGGGTCTTCCCTGAATTGTCGTCCAAACGACAACATAACGTCAAATGCATACCTAATATTCGTCTGAGTTTTGATGCACGTCGCACTGAGCAACGCCTTCGGAGACAAGCCAGACCATGCCCACAACGTTTCCTCAATTGATGCTGAAGCACGCTGCCGAGCGCCCATTGGCGCCGGCTTTGCGTGAAAAAATTTATGGCATTTGGCAGACCACCACATGGTCTGATCTGTCGCGCTTGGTGGCGTCTGTGGCGTGTGGCTTGCACCAAGCTGGTTTGCAGCGAGGCGAGCATGTGATCGTGGTGGGTTCCAACCGCCCCCGGTTGTACGCCACCATGCTGGCAGCACAGTCTTTGGGTGCGATTCCGGTGCCGCTTTACCAAGATGCTGCTGCCGCCGAATGCGTGTTCCCCATCACCAATGCAGAGGTGCATTTTGCCGTGGTGGAAGACCAAGAGCAGGTCGACAAAATGTTGGAGGTGCGCGAGCAGTGCCCGCAGCTGAGCCACATCATTTATGACAACCCGCGCGGCCTGCGCAAATACAAGGAAGACGGTTTGGCTTCGCTGGAGGACTTGATCGCAGCGGGCGCTGCCTTTGGCCAACAGCATCCACAGTTGTTTGCCAAAGAAGTCCAAGCCGCTGTGAGCGCCGATGTCGCGGCCATGTTTTTCACCTCGGGCACCACCGGCAACCCCAAGGGCGTGGTGCACACGCACGGCTCTTTGATCGACCGCGCCGAAGCAGGTGCCGAGTTCGACCAACTCACCCATGACGAAGACGTGCTGGCCTACATGCCGCCCGCCTGGATCGGCCAAAACATCTTCAGCTACGCCCAATGGTTGGTGTGCGGTTACGTGGTGAACTGCCCCGAGTCGGCCGCCACCGTGACCATCGACTTGAAAGAAATTGGCCCCACCTACTACTTTGCGCCGCCCCGCGTGTTTGAGGGCATGTTGACCAGCGTGATGATCCGCATGGAAGACGCGGGCAGCCTCAAGCGCAAACTGTTTCATGCTTTCATGGGCGTGGCCAAGAAAGTCGGCCCAGCCCTGATGGACGGGCAATCGGTCGGCTTGCTCGACAGGCTCGTCTATGGCCTGGGCAATTGGGTCATTTACGGCCCCTTGCGCAACAACATGGGTTTCAGCCGCGTGCGCGTGGCCTACACCGCAGGCGAAGCCATTGGCCCGGATTTGTTCATCTTTTTCCGCTCCATCGGTGTGAACATCAAGCAGCTTTACGGCTCGACCGAGACCGCTGTGTTCGTCTGCCTGCAACCCGACAACCAAGCGCGCGCCGACACCGTGGGGGTGCCCTGCAAGGGTGTTGAGATCAAGGTGGCTGCGAATGGCGAAATTTTGGTCAAGTCGCCAGGTTTGCTCAAGGGCTATTACAAAAACCAAAAGGCCACGGACGAGGTGCTCACGGCCGACGGCTGGTACCACACCAGTGATGCCGGCTTCATCGACAGCCATGGGCACCTCAAAATCATCGACCGCGTCAAAGACGTGGGCCGCATCCAGGGCGGCGTCAACGACGGCGCGATGTTTGCGCCCAAATACGTCGAAAACAAACTCAAGTTTTTCCCGCACATCAAAGAGGTGGTGGCCTATGGCGATCAGCGCGAAAAAGTGTGTGTGATGCTCAACATCGACTTTGATGCGGTGGGCAACTGGGCCGAGCGGCGCAACCTGCCCTATGCCGGTTACACCGACCTGGCGCAAAAGCCCGAGGTGTACCAACTCATTCAAGAGTGCGTTGAAAAGGTCAATGCCGATTTGGCACAAGACAGCTTACTGGCCGGCAGCCAGGTCGCCCGCTTTTTGATCTTGCACAAAGAGCTCGATGCCGACGACGGCGAGTTGACGCGCACCAACAAGGTCCGCCGGGGCTTCATTGCCGACAAGTACAAACCGCTGGTCGATGGCCTGTACGAGGGCAAGACCGAGCAGTACATCGAGACCGTGGTGAAGTTCGAAGACGGCCGCAGCGGCAGCGTGAGTGCCATCCTCAAAATTTCCGACGCTAAAACCTTCACACCGGTGAAGGCTGCAGCATGAGCCAGGCTGGACCACTCCAAGTTGCGAAGGCCCCGCTGGGGGGCAACGCAGTGCATGAAATGACAAGCGTGGGGGTCAAATGACCAAGAAAATCGGCGATGTCATTTTGGACGTCCACAACATCAGTTTGCGATTTGGTGGCGTGAAGGCGCTGACCGACATCTCTTTCAACGTGCGTGAGCACGAGGTGCGCGCCATCATTGGCCCCAACGGCGCAGGCAAAAGCTCGATGCTCAACTGCATCAACGGCGTGTACCAACCGCAAGAGGGCAGCATCACTTTCCGTGGGCAAAAATTTGCACACATGAACAGCCGCCAAGTGGCCGAAATGGGCATTGCCCGCACCTTTCAAAATTTGGCTTTGTTCAAGGGCATGAGCGTGATCGACAACATCATGACGGGCCGCAACCTGCACATCAAGAGCAACTTGTTTTTGCAGGCCTTGCGCATCGGCCCAGCTCAACGCGAAGAAGAAAAAAACCGCGAGTTTGTTGAGCACATCATCGACTTTCTCGAAATCCAGGCCTTTCGCAAAACGCCCGTGGGCCAACTGCCCTACGGCCTGCAAAAGCGGGTGGATCTGGGCCGCGCGCTGGCCATGGAGCCCCAGGTGTTGTTGCTCGACGAGCCCATGGCCGGCATGAACATGGAAGAAAAGCAGGACATGTGCCGCTTCATCTTGGATGTGAACGACGAATTTGGCACCACCATCGTGCTGATCGAGCACGACATGGGCGTGGTGATGGACATCTCGGACCGTGTGGTGGTGCTCGATTACGGCAAAAAAATTGGCGATGGCACACCCCAAGAAGTGCGCAACAACGAAGAAGTGATCAGTGCCTATTTGGGCACCAGCCACTGAGGAGAACACAACATGGCATTTTTCTTGGAAGCGCTTTTTGGTGGCCTCATGGCCGGCATGCTTTACTCCTTGGTGGCGCTTGGCTTTGTGCTGATCTTCAAGGCCTCGGGTGTGTTCAATTTCGCGCAAGGCGCGATGGTGTTGTTTGCCGCTTTGGCCATGGCCAGGTTTTCAGAGTGGATACCCGGCTGGCTGGGCATCGAAGACAAGTTTCTGGGCAATCTGATCGCCTTTGTGCTGGCTGCGGCCATCATGTATGTGTTGGCGTGGTTGATTGAGCGCTTGGTGCTGCGCCATTTGGTCAACCAAGAGGGCGTGACCTTGCTCATGGCCACGCTGGGCATCACTTACTTTTTGGATGGTTTGGGTCAAACGATTTTTGGCAGTGCCATTTACAAAATCGATGTGGGCATGCCCAAAGAGCCTGTCTTTTTGTTTGAGTCGGTGTTTCCGGGTGGCGTGTTGATCAGCCTGGAAGATGTCTATGCCGCTTGCATCGCGGCTTTGCTGGTGGTGGTCTTGTCCTTGTTTTTCCAAAAAACCGGCACAGGCCGTGCTTTGCGCGCTGTGGCCGATGACCACCAGGCCGCGCAGTCGATCGGCATTCCGCTCAACCGCATTTGGGTCATCGTGTGGTTTGTGGCCGGCATCACGGCTTTGGTGGCCGGCATCATTTGGGGCTCCAAGCTGGGTGTGCAGTTTTCGCTGACCACGGTGGCTTTGCGTGCTTTGCCGGTGATCATTTTGGGCGGTTTGACCTCGGTGCCGGGTGCCATCATCGGCGGCCTCATCATCGGTGTGGGCGAAAAGCTGTCAGAGGTGTATTTGGGCCCTTATGTGGGTGGTGGCATTGAGATTTGGTTCGCATACATGCTTGCCTTGGTGTTCTTGCTGTTTCGGCCGCAAGGCTTGTTCGGCGAAAAAATCATTGACCGCGTGTAAGGAGTAGACCCCATGTTTTACAGAGAAAACGGTCAGTTCAAGACCTCCTACCGCAGCGACCAACAAATCTTTGCCATCGCGCAAGACCGTTGGGTCATCCTGGCCATCATCGCCTTTGCGTTCATCGGTGTGCCACTGTTGGCCGATGAATACATGTTTCGCGCCATCCTGATTCCCTTTTTGATCTTGGCCTTGGCCGCTTTGGGCGTGAACATTTTGGTGGGCTACTGCGGTCAAATCTCTTTGGGTTCGGGCGCGTTCATGGCGGTGGGCGCTTACATGGCCTACAACACTTATGTGCGCATTGAGGGCATGCCGGTCATTTTGGCTTTGCTTGCGGGCGGCTTCTTTTCTACCTTGGTGGGCATTGTTTTTGGCATCCCCAGCTTGCGCGTCAAGGGCCTTTATTTGGCAGTGGCGACCTTGGCCGCGCAGTTCTTTTGCGACTGGGCGTTTAGCCGCATCAGTTGGTTCACCAACAACAGCTCCTCAGGTTCCGTGGCGGTGTCTGATTTTCAAGTGCTGGGCTGGGTCATTGACTCGCCGGTCGACAAATACCTGTTTGCCCTGCTGTTCTTGGTTGTGTTTGGCCTGTTGGCCAAGAACTTGGTGCGTTCGGCGATTGGCCGTGAGTGGATGGCCATTCGGGACATGGACGTGGCCGCTGCCGTGATTGGCATTCGCCCCATGTACGCCAAGCTCAGCGCGTTTGCGGTCAGCTCCTTCATCATCGGTGTGGCCGGGGGCTTGTGGGGCTTTGTGCATTTGGGCTCTTGGGAGCCTGCGGCTTTCTCGATTGACCGGTCTTTCCAGCTGCTGTTCATGGTCATCATTGGCGGCATGGGCTCCATCATGGGCAGCTTTTTTGGCGCGGCTTTCATTGTGGTGCTGCCCATTTTCTTGAACCAATTTTTGCCGGCCATGGGTGCCTTGGTGGGGGTCGATATCTCGACCGCTGCGGTGTCCCATGCCGAGTACATGATTTTTGGCGCTTTGATCGTCTGGTTTTTGATTGCCGAGCCGCACGGCTTGGCCAAACTCTGGAGTGTTGCCAAACAGAAGTTGCGGTTGTGGCCCTTCCCGCACTGAGAGTCGAGGTGGTTTGTTCGCCGTCTTTCCAGGCGCGGGCAACTTGTCTTTGCCACTCAAATGATGGGTCCATTGATTTTTCAGACACTATTTAAGGAGACAGTTTCATGAAGCTCAAAAAGTTAGCCTTGTTGGCCACTTTGGCCTGTGCAGGTTTGTCGGCCGTGGTCACCACCACAGCCGTCATGGCGCAAGAAAAGGTGCAGTTTTTCCCCAGCCTGACAGGCCGCACCGGTCCTGTCGCTCCCAATGCCACACCGTTTGCCAACGGCTATGCCGACTACATGAAGTTGGTCAATGCACGTGGCGGCATCAATGGTGTCAAAACCTTGGTGGAGGAGTGTGAAACCGCGTATGCCACCGACCGCGGCGTGGAGTGCTACGAGCGCCTCAAGGGCAAGCATGGCGGCGCCACCGTCTTTCAGCCCCTGTCTACTGGCATCACATTCGCGCTGACCGAAAAAATCCCAGCCGACAAAATCCCGATGATCACCTCGGGTTATGGCCGCAGTGATTCTGCCGATGGTGGTGTGTTCAAGTGGAACTTCCCCTTGATTGGTCACTACTGGGTGGCCGGTGACGTTTTGTTGCAGCACATTGCCAAGCAGGCCGGTGGTTGGGACAAGCTCAAAGGCAAAAAAATCGCTGTGGGCTACCACGACAGCCCGTTTGGCAAAGAGTTGTTGCCCATCGTGCAAGAGCGTGCCGCGACGCACGGTTTCACACTGCAGTTGTTGCCCATTCCAGCGCCGGGTGTGGAGCAAAAAGCCATCTGGCTGCAGATTCGCCAGCAGCGCCCCGATTACGTGATGTTGCAAACATGGGGTGTGATGACCGCCACGTCGATCAAAGAGGCCATTGCCACCGGCTACCCGCGTGAAAAGATGTTTGGCACTTGGTGGTCGGGTGCCGAGCCGGACATCAAAGACATTGGCGCAGCCGCCAAGGGTTACAACGCCGTGATGATGCAGCACGGGGCTGAGCCACAGTCTGCCGTGGTGAAGGACATCTTGGCCAAAGTGCATGACAAAGGCCAAGGCACTGGCCCCAAAGCCGAAGTGGGCGAGGTGCTCTACATGCGCGGTGTGGTGGGCGCCATGTTGGCCGTTGAAGGGGTGCGCCAAGCGCAAGAGAAGTACGGCAAAGGCAAAGTCGTGACCGGCGAGCAAGCGCGTTGGGGCTATGAAAACCTCAACCTGACGCAGGCCAAACTGGATGCCTTGGGTTTCAAGGGCGTGATGCGTCCAGTCTCCACCTCTTGTGCTGACCACATGGGCTCTGCTTGGGCGCGTGTCCACACCTGGGACGGCAGCAAGTTTGTTTGGGCCTCTGATTGGCTGCAGGCCGATGAGCAAATCATCAAGCCATTGGTCAAAGCCTCGGCCGACAAATATGCCGCCGAGAAAAAGCTGACACGCCGCACCCCTGCGGATTGCCAGTCTTGATCTGAGCCCATCGCCCTTGCCTCCATCTTCACCACGACACGCGGTGAGGATGGGGGCGAGGACCGGCTTGGCTGCAGCCAACACCTGTTGGCGTGCAGCCGCCACATGAAACCCTTGCGCGCAGTGGTTTCGTGTGGCTTGAACCCCCGAGTAAAGAAAAGGCAAAGTCCATGAGCAAAAAAAACATGGTGCTGAATGTGAACGGCATTGAGGTCATCTACAACCACGTCATCTTGGTGCTCAAGGGCGTGTCTTTGCAGGTGCCCGAGCAAGGCATTGTGGCTTTGCTGGGCGGCAACGGCGCAGGCAAAACCACCACCTTGCGGGCGATTTCCAATTTGCTCCAAGGCGAGCGCGGCGCGGTGACCAAGGGCTCGATTGAGCTGCGCGGTGAGCGCATCGAAAACTTGACCCCTGCAGACCTGGTGAACCGGGGGGTGGTGCAGGTCATGGAAGGACGCCATTGCTTTGCCCATTTGTCCATCGAAGACAACCTCATGACTGGCAGCTACACCCGCAAAGACAAGGGCGAAATTGCGGCCAACCTGGACAAGGTCTACACCTACTTTCCGCGCCTCAAAACCCGCCGCAGCTCGCAAGCGGCTTACACCTCGGGCGGTGAGCAACAAATGTGTGCGATTGGCCGCGCCCTGATGACCAACCCGAGTGTGATGCTGCTCGATGAACCCTCCATGGGCTTGGCCCCGCAGATTGTGGAGGAGGTGTTCAACATCGTGAAAGACCTGAACGAGAAAGAAAAAGTCACCTTCTTGATCGCCGAGCAAAACACCAACATGGCGCTCAAATACTCAGATTACGGCTACATCATGGAGTCAGGCCGCATCGTGATGGACGGCGTGGCCGAAGAGCTGCGCACCAACGAAGATGTGAAAGAGTTTTATTTGGGCATGGGCGGTGGTGAGCGCAAGAGCTTCAAAGATGTCAAGAGCTACAAACGCCGCAAGCGCTGGTTGGCTTGAGGGCTGGGTGCCCGCACTGAGCCATCTCTCCGCAGTCCTCCAGAAAGAAAAACATGTCGCAGCACTTTGATGCCTTGGAAACGCGCGCCCCTGAAGTGCGTGAAACCGCCTTGATGGCCGCTTTGCCCGGGCAGGTGGCCCATGCCAAGGCAAAAGCCCCGGCCTTTGCCGAGTTGCTCAAAGACGTGGATGCCGTCGCCGTCAACAGCCGCGCGGCCTTGGCCCAATTGCCGGTGATCCGCAAATACGAACTGCTCGAACGCCAAAAGGCCGCGCGTGCAACGGGCGGCAATGTGTTTGGCGGGTTCAGCACCTTGGGTTTCGGCCAAGGCATGGCCCGCGTGTTTGCCAGTCCCGGCACGATTTACGAACCCGAGGGCACCCGCGCCGATTACTGGCGCATGGCCCGCACGATGTTTGCGGCCGGTTTTCGGCCGGGCGAGTTGATCCACATCTGCTTCAGCTACCACTTCACGCCTGCGGGCTCGATGATGGAAACCGGCGCACACGCCCTGGGTTGCACGGTGTTCCCGGGCGGCACTGGCCAGACCGAGCAGCAAGTTGGCGCCATGGCCGAGTTGCAGCCTGCGGGCTACGTCGGCACGCCCAGTTTCTTGAAAATCATCATCGAAAAAGCCGCTGAGATGGGCATGGCCCTGCCCAGCTTGCGCAAGGCGCTGGTCTCGGGCGAGGCTTTTCCGCCCAGCTTGCGCGACTGGATGACGGCGCACGGCGTGGATGCCTACCAGTGCTATGCCACCGCCGATGTGGGTTTGATCGCTTACGAGACCACCGCGCGCGCAGGCCTGGTGCTGGACGAGGGCGTGATCGTCGAGATCGTGCGCCCCGGCACCGGCGACCCGGTGCCCGAGGGCGAAGTGGGCGAGTTGGTCATCACCACGCTCAACCCCGATTACCCCTTGATCCGATTTGGCACGGGCGATTTGTCGGCCATCTTGCCTGGTCACTGCCCCACGGGCCGCACCGGTCAGCGCATCAAGGGCTGGATGGGCCGGGCCGACCAGACCACCAAAATCCGGGGCATGTTTGTGCACCCCGGCCAGGTGGCCGAGATCGTCAAACGTTTCCCGGAAGTGAGAAAGGCCCGCCTGGTGGTGACCGGCGAGATGGCCAATGACCAGATGGCGCTGCATGTCGAGACCGTGGGTGCGATGGATGCAGGCCTGAAAACCCGATTGCTTGAAGCCGTGCGCGACGTGACCAAGCTGCGCGGTGAAGTGCATGGGGCCGCCCCCGGCAGCTTGGCGAATGACGGCAAGGTGATCGAGGACGCGCGCAGCTACCAGTGAGCCCAGAGGCGTGGCTGAGCGTTTTTTGCCCCTGCCTGTGGTGTCGATGCACCCTTTTGGTGTGCGATGCTCGGGCTTAAATCCTTCATGAAATCAAGGTCATGCAAGGGTTAGCCGCTAAGTAGTTTCCGCGATTTCGTAACACTCTTAAGGTTTTAAACTGTCTAATCAATTTTAGGAGTATGAGATGAAGCATTGGATCGCTCTGGCCGTATTGGCCGCTGCATCGCTGGGCGCCCAAGCCCAAACCTTTCCTGGTGACAAGCCAATCACGATCGTCGTTCCCTTTCCCCCTGGACCCACAGATAGAGTCGCCCGCGATTTGGCGGAATCTCTTAAGAAAGCTTTGCCTGGAAGTAACTTTGTTGTTGAAAATGTGTCGGGCGCTGGCGGAACCATTGGTGCAACACGTGTGGCCAAGGCTAAACCCGATGGATATACACTTTTAGTATTCCATATTGGCATGGCCGCTACGCCAGCTTTGTACCGCAAGTTGCAGTACAAACCGCTTGAGGATTTCGAATACCTAGGCATGATCAATGATGTCCCTATGACCTTGGTTGGTAAGCCTCAATTTGCTGCCAACACCTACCGTGATTTTGAAAATTACATTCGTGCCAATTCAGGGGCATTGAATATCGCTCACGCAGGTCTTGGGTCGGCCTCTCACATTTGCGGCTTGTTGTGGCAATCTCAGATCAAATCAAAAGAGGCCATGACGACGATTCCATTTGGTGGGACTGGCCCAGCCATGATGGCCCTACTGGGCGGCCAGGTCGATGTGATGTGTGACCAAACCACCAACACCACCCAGCAAATCGAGGGCGGTCGTATCAAAGCTTTTGCCGTGACCACGGCCAAGCCCTTGAGCAACCACCCTGTGCTCAAGCACTACCCCAGCTTGCAAGAGATGGGCATGAAAAACTTCAACCTGACCATCTGGCACGGCCTGTATGCCCCCAAAGGCACGCCCGCAGCGATCACCAATACGCTCAACGAAGCCTTGAAGAAAGCCCTGAAAGACCCTGAGTTCATCAAAAAGAACGAAGCACTGGGCGCTTTGGTGGTCAACGACAACCGCACCGACCCGGCTGAGCACAAGAAATTTGTGGCGGCCGAAATGGTGAAGATCAAAGCGGCTGTGGACGCCGCTGGCAAATACGCCGATTGATCGCCCTGCGACCCCTTGCAAAAAGCCCGACTTGCTCGGGCTTTTTGCTGGGCGCTGCTTTGGCTGGCAAGGGGGGTGGCTTGGCCGAGGATGCTGCGTTTGCCAGCGCGCGATGGCGGGAAACCGACGTGACCGGGGCGGTTTGGGCAAGCTTGTGTGGCGAAAGTCAGCGGCAGGGCGTCAGTTGCCCAGTGGCTCGGTGCCCAAAATCCCCAATTTGTTCAGACCCTGTCGCTGGGCTCCTGCCAAAACGGCTGCGGCGGCTGCGTATTTGGCTTGGGGGTGAGAGCGGATGTGCAGCTCGGGCTGGGGCTGCAGCAAAGCCGCTTGGCGCAGTTGAACTTGCAAAGCCGCTTGATCGGGCAGGGCCTGGCCGTTCCAAGAAATGACAGAGTTGGCATCGATGTCGATGCGAACCACCAAGGGCGGGGTCGGTGGCGGCGCGGTTTTGGCCACGGGCATGTCCAAGTTGACCGCGTGCAGTTGCACCGGGATGGTGATGATCAACATGATCAACAGCACCAGCATCACGTCGATCAAGGGCGTGGTGTTGATGTCCATCATCAGCTCGTCTTCATCGGCTGGGGTCAGGCTCGCCATAGAGGGGGTGTTCAGGCCCAAGTGGGGTTGCATGTCAGTTTCCCGGGTCGGTGATGAAGCCAAGCTTGGCGATGCCCGCGCCTTGTACCGCATTCATGACCTGCCCAACGGCGGCAAAGTCGCTTTGTGCGTCGCCGCGTATGTGCACCTCGGGCTGGGGTTGCTGCGCAGAAAACTTCTTTAAACGCTCACGCAAATCGGTCGCGTCTTTCATCGGCGTGTCGTACAAAAAAATCTGCCCGGATTTGTTCACCGAGATGATCAGGTTTTCTGGCAAGGTTTGGCGCAGCTGGTTTTTTTCTTGCGGCAAGTCGACCTGGATGGAGGTGGTCACCACCGGGATCGTGATCAGGAAAATGATCAACAGCACCAGCATCACGTCCACCAGGGGCGTGGTGTTGATGGTGCTCATGATGTCGTCTTCTGACTCGGTGCCGATGTGCATGGCCATGGCCTTGTCTCCAGTTGGGGGTGTTCAGTTTTTGCCAGAAGACAAGAGCACGGCGTGCAGCTCGGCCCCAAAGGCGTTGACCTCTTCCATCAGCGCCTTGTTGCGGCGCACCAGCCAGTTGTAGCCCAAGACTGCGGGCACAGCCACGGCCAAGCCGATGGCGGTCATGATCAAGGCCTCGCCCACCGGGCCGGCCACCTTGTCGATGCTGGCCTGGCCCGACATGCCGATCTTGACCAAGGCGTGGTAGATGCCCCAGACGGTGCCAAACAGGCCCACAAACGGGGCGGTGGAGCCCACCGTGGCCAGCACCGCCAGGCTGTCTTGCAGGCGGTTTTGCACGGTGCTCAGGGCGCGTTGCAGGCTCATGCTGAGCCAGATGTTGAGATCCACGCCAATGCGCAGGCCCTCGTGCCGGTTGGCGCTTTCCAGCCCTTTTTCGGCGATGAAGCGGTAGGGACTGGCGGCATCCAGTGCCTCGGTGGCTTGGCGCAGGTTGGCCGAGGTCCAAAAGTCAGCTTGTGCCGTCAAGCCCTGTTTGTGCATGCGCGCTTGCGCGGTGAATTTGGCGAAGATGACATACCAGCTGCCCACACTCATTAGCACCAAGATCAACAGTGTGATTTTGGCCACGGCATCGCCCTGCGCCCACAGCGCGCCCAAGCCATAGGGGTTGTCTGTCTGCGGGCTGGCTTGGGCCGCGTTGTCCATCTGCGGTGTGGCGGGCGCGGCGGCGTTGGCCGTGTCACTCAGCGCGGCCGGGGCAGCGGGGCTCATGCCGACAGCAATTGGCGCGGTGGGCGTGTTGGCCCCCGCTGTGCCGCTGAGCAAGGCGATCGACAGGCCCAGGCAAATCAGGGCGAAGTGAAGGGGGGTGCGCATCGGGTGGAACTCCTTGAATGGGGGGCGATGGTTGTGGCTCACTCCAAGCGCCAGGTGTATTTCATGCTGGCCCAAGAGGACTCGGGACGGCCGTCGATGGTGGCAGGTTGGAAGCGGCATTGGGACAAGCCCGCCAGGGCGGCCTCGTCTAGGCGTTTGAAGCCCGAGCTTTTTTCGATCTCGGATTGGAGCACTTGACCCTCTGCACTGACCAAAAAGCGCAAGCTTACAGTGCCTTCTTCCTCCATGCTCCTGGAGGCACTGGGGTATTCGGGCTTGACACATTGCGCTGCGCTGACGCTCGCGGCGGTGCGCGTGGGTGGTGCGGGTCGCGCTGCAAGCGATGGCAGCTTTGGTGCAGGTGTTGGTGCTGGTGCAACAGAGGGCGGGGCAGGGGGGGCGGGCGTGTTTGGCGCGGCAGTGATGGCCTGAGTGGGCGCGTTGCGGGTCGTCACGTCCACCTCTGCCGGCGGCACCAGGGCGGGCACCAGGGCGGGCACCAGGGCGGACGGCGGGGCCTGCGGCTGGGGCACCGGCGGCGCTGGTGTTTGGGGCGGCGCTGGCGCTGGTGCAGGGGGTGGGGGTGGGGCTTTCAGTGGCGGTGTGGGTGCGATTTTGGGCGTGGGCAAAGGGGCAGGGGGTGGGGGCTGCAAAGACATGGGCAGCAGCTTGGCTTGCACCACCTCGGGCATTTGGCGGGGCGTATCGCGTGCGCTGAGCTGACTCAAACCCGACTGCAGGGCCCAAAACACCCCCATGTGCAGCAGCACGACCAGAACCAAGCCCCAGGGCTTGTATTCGGTGCGCTTGAGCAGATAAATGGACCCCGGCATGCTGGCGGTGTTGGCTGGTGAATTCGTCAAAGCGCGTATTTTGCGGGATAACAGCCCCGGCCAGACCCTTCAGAGGCCAATCTGCAGGGCTATGGGCCGGGCAATGTCTCGGTCACGGTTGATCCGGCCCCATGAAGTTGGCGCAGCCATGGGGTTCAAATTTGTGCCATCTCGGGCAAAGACCTGGCGCGCATGGAGAATTCGCCATGCTCCCAGTCGGCCACCACCGGCAAGCGCAGTGCATCGCGCACCAACTCACCGCGCGAACTGCCACGGTGCTGTGGATGGGGCCCCGGATGCAAGGTCCAAATGAGGGCGCTGTCGCCCAACGGCACCGCCCAGCAGCTGTGCAGTTGAGCGGGTTTGACGTCTTGGGCAGCAGAGCTTAGCCGGGGCAATGGGGCGCAGCGCGCGCAGGCCAAGGCGGCGGTCAGGGCGGCGGTCAGTGCGGCCAGGCCCCAAAAGAGCGACAGGGCGCTGCGGCCAGCCTCAGGCTGTGCATGAGTGATCGTCTTGTTTGGAAGCTCATGTTTTGACCTGGGCTGCCGCTGCCGCATCGGCTGCACGTTGTGCAAATTCAGCCCGCAGCGCTTTGAGCTTTTCGCGCGGGTCTTCTTTGGTGGTGTTTTCGTCCAAGCGCATTTCTGCAATGAATCGGCTGGGCAGGGCGGCCACGGTTTCGCGGCCTTTTTTGCGGCGTTGGGTCCAGCTCACGGCCAGGCTGCGCTGGGCCCGGGTGATGCCCACGTACATCAGGCGGCGCTCTTCTTGCAGGCGCAACAAAATGCCCTCTTGGCTGGCCCCTTCGGTGGTGTTGTCATCGCCCAGTTTGAAAGGCAGCAGGCCCTCGTTCACACCCACCAGCATCACGTGCGGCCACTCCAAGCCCTTGGAGGCGTGCAGGGTAGACAGGGTCACCACGTTTTGGTCTTTTTCGCGTTCGCTCAGGGTGGAGATCAGCGAGATGGTTTGCGCCACATCGAGCAGGTTCTTGATTTCGGCGGCTTCCACGCCGGTTTGTGCGCCGGTGGCGTCGTCGATCTCACCGCCGCAGCGCCCGGCCATCCAGTCACAAAACTCCAACACATTGGTCCAGCGGGCGCTGGCCACTTTGTCGTTGTCCTCGCCGTCGTACAGGTGCGACTCGTAGCCAATTTCTTTCAGCCACGCCAACAAGAAAGCCAGCGCGTCGGTTTTGCCTAAAGTGTGGCGGGCGCGGTGCTCCAAGTCGTTGATGTAGCGGCCAAACTCGTGCAGTCCGGTGATGGCACGGGCATTGACGGCGCTGGGCAAGCTGCCCGCCAACAGCGACTCGAACAGGCTGAGTTTGTACTGCGTGGCAAAGCTGCCCAGCTGGCCCAGCGTCTGGTGGCCAACGCCGCGTTTGGGGCTGGTGATGGCGCGCAAAAACGCCGGGTCGTCGTCGTTGTTGATCCACAGCCGAAACCAGGCGCACAGGTCTTTGATCTCGGCTTTGTCAAAAAAGCTCTGCCCGCCCGACACCTTGTAAGGGATGTTGGCGCGGCGCAGGGCCTGCTCAAACGGCCGGGCCATGTGGTTGGCGCGGTACAGCACCGCAAAGTCCTTGAACTCGCGGTGTTTCGATTCGAGGGAATGCCCGCTGCGAATCGACTGGATGCGGGCAATCGCCCGGTCCGCCTCGTGCTCTTCGTTCACGGCGACGACCACGCGCACCGGCTCGCCCTCGCCCAATTCAGAAAACAAGGTCTTGGGGTAGAGCTTGGGGTTGGGCTCGATCACATGGTTGGCCGCCCGAAGAATAGCGCTGGTGGAGCGGTAGTTTTGCTCCAGCTTGATCACTTTGAGCTTCGGAAAATCCTCTGGCAGGCGTTTGAGGTTGTCCAGCGTCGCGCCGCGCCAGCCGTAGATCGACTGGTCGTCGTCACCCACCGCCGTGAAGCGGGCGCGCTCACCCACCAAGAGTTTCAGCACCTCGTATTGGGTGGCGTTGGTGTCTTGGTACTCGTCCACCAGCACATGGCCCATCTTGGCCTGCCAGCGCTCGCGCACCTCGGGGTAATCGGCCAGCAACTTCAAAGGCAGGCCAATCAGGTCGTCAAAGTCCACACTTTGGTAAGCCGTCAAGCGTTCTTGGTACAGCGCCATGATGCGGGCGATCACCCGGGCGTTGTCGTCGGGCGCTTGGGCAGCGGCCTGCTCGGCGTTCAGCCCCATGTTCTTCCACAGGCTGATGGTCCACTGCCACTGGCGGGCGGTGGCCGCGTCGGTGGTGCCGCCGCAGTCCTTCAAGATGCTGGTCACATCGTCCGCGTCCATGATGCTGAACTGGGGCTTGAGCCCCAGCACCGCGCCGTCTTCGCGCATGATGCGCACGCCTAAAGCGTGGAAGGTACAGATCAGCACGTCCTTGGCGCCTCGGCCTATCAATTGCTTGGCCCGCTCGCGCATCTCGGCGGCCGCTTTGTTGGTGAAGGTGATGGCCGCAATGCGCTTGGGCTCCAGCCCCGCCTCGATCAGCCGGCCAATCTTGTGTGTGATCACCCGCGTCTTGCCCGAACCCGCCCCGGCCAGCACCAGGCAGGGGCCAGAGACGAAGTTCACGGCCTCGAGTTGGGCGTTGTTGAGTCCGGCGGACATGGGGGAACAGAGACTTGTGAGCCGCTCAGCACAGCACCGGAACGCCGGCTTGCCGCGCTGCAGCGTTCAGCTGAGCATCCAGTGTGGTCAGTGGCAGGCTTTTTCGCAGAGCCAACTCCAGGTAGGCCGCGTCGTAAGCGCTCAGGCTGTAGCGCCGGGCCAGATCCAGGGTGTCGTGCAAAGCCCGCAGGCTGGTCTCAGCATCGGTGCTGATGTCAAGTGCCTCCAGCAAAGTCACAAATGTCGAGGCTTGGGCTTGGGTGATCTTTTCTTGCCGCAGGCACTTGGCCATCACATTGGCGGCTTCCAGGTGCCACAGCGAGGGCACCTGGGCCCCTGTGTCTTGCAAGCGGTCCAGCACTTGCTGGGCCATGGCCAAACCGGCTGGGTTGCTTTGTGGCAGCAGCCACAGCATGGCCACCGAGTTGTCGAGCACAAAACTCATGCTCGGCCTTCGCGAATCAGTGCTGCCAAATCCAGATGTGCGCCTGCACCGCCGTCATGCTGCTGGTGGGTGAAAGCACGCATCTTGGCCACGGCTTCGGCGCGTTGTTGGTCGAGCGCATCGACTGGCACCAAGCGCGCCACGGTGACGCCACGCACCGAGATGTCAAATGTTTGCCCAGCTTGCACCTGGCGCAAAAACTGCGGCAAGTGGGTCTTGGCCTCATAGGCGCCGATGGTTTGGATCGTCATGGTGAACGGCTTTCTGCAGGAGTGGGCTTGATTGTAGACCAGTTTAATAGACTGGTTTGTTGGATTGATGTTCCGGTCAGAGCGCATTTCCCAATCGTCTAGACTGAGAGGGCGTTCAATGGCTTCATCCGCGCCGTTCCGGTCAGAGCGCATTTCCCAATCGTCTAGACTCGCAAGCTCAAAGTTATGGGTCAGCGTTACGTTCCGGTCAGAGCGCATTTCCCAATCGTCTAGACTATCGGGGGCCATCCCAACTGGCAAGCAATAGTTCCGGTCAGAGCGCATTTCCCAATCGTCTAGACTGCGATTCTCAATCCACTAAAGCCTTGATGAGTTCCGGTCAGAGCGCATTTCCCAATCGTCTAGACTTGGATGTGATGCGCCAAGGCATCAAACAGGTTCCGGTCAGAGCGCATTTCCCAATCGTCTAGTAGTTCGTTCCATCAATACAGTTACTAAATAGATGATAATCGACATGCTTCTTCTTCAACTCATGAAGGCGGTGATCATGGCGAGAAAATCTGAACGGCCGTCGTTGGTGCTGACGCAAGAACAGCGGGCCACGCTCCAAGAACTTGCTGCATCGCGGGTGGCGGCCACTCGCGAGGTGGAACGCGCCAAGGTGA